>JBEKEW010000007.1:0-19100 GCA_050013635.1 Thermoplasmata archaeon
CGGACTCCTTCCGCCTCAACTTCTCGCATGGGAGCGATCCGGAGCACCGTGCCTGGCTCCAGCGGATGCGCTTTGTCCGGGCGCACCTCGGACGCGAGATCCCGATCGTGGGCGATGTGCAGGGGCCCAAGATCCGCATCGGCGCATTGACCCCGGAGCCGATCTCCCTGGTCGAGGGAGCGTTCTGGACGATCGACGAATCCGACCGGCCCGGTGACGCCCACCGGATCGGCGCGCATGCACCCGGGCTCATGAGGGCCGCTCGACCGGGGGATCCCATCCTCTTGGGCGATGGGGGGGTTGAACTGAGTATCGTGCGCGTCGACCGGCATGGGATCCGGGCGCGCGTGGTCCATGGGGGCCTGGTACGCAGCCATGCCGGCCTCTTCCTCCCCCGTGCCCATCTCCGAACGCGAGTCCTCGGGCCGAAGGACCTCCACGACATCGAGATCGCCGTGGCCGAAGGCATCGACTTCCTCGCCGTCTCCTTCGTGCGCGACGCCAACGACCTGCGGCTCGCCCGCGCAACCCTGGACCGGCTTCCGGGCGGGGACCGCGTGGGTCTCATCGCCAAGATCGAGCGCGCCGAGGCGCTCGACGCGATCGACGAGATCCTCGTCGAGACCGATGCGATCATGGTCGCTCGGGGGGATCTCGGTATCGAGGTCCCGCTCGAACGCCTCGCACTGGCGCAGAAGATGCTCCTGCGAAAGGCGAACCTCGCGGCCCGTCCGGCGATCGTCGCGACCCAGATGCTCCTGAGCATGGTGCACGCACCTCGACCCACGCGCGCCGAGGCGACGGATGTCGCCAACGCGGTCCTGGACGGCGCGGATGCGGTGATGCTCTCGGAGGAGAGCGCGATCGGGGACTACCCCGCCGACTCCGTCCGATGGCTGGCCCGCATCGCGGAGGCGACGGAGGATCGGATTCCCTCGGGTCCCCGGGAAGGCGCCTCCCCGACGAGACTGCCGGCGATCTCGCCCGAACGGGAGGTCGCATCCGCGACCGTCCAGCTCGCCCACGATCTCGGCGCGCGCGCGATCGTCACCCCCACCCACTCCGGCCGCTCGGCGACGCTCGTCTCGGCGCTACGGCCCAAAGTACCGATCATCGCGCTCTCGGCCGTCCCCGAGACCCGCCGACGCCTCGGCCTCGTCTGGGGCGTCCAGAGCCAGGGCCTCCCGAAGCATACCCTGCTCAGCTCCCTCCGGGACCGAGCGGCCCAGATCGCACGCGAGCTCGAGCCGTTACCGGGACGCGTGATCCTGACCGCCGGCTACCCTGTCGAAGGCCGGCCGACGAACCTCGTGACGGTCGTCGAGCCCGAGTCGGTCTCTTGGTCCTCGACCGCCCGTGCTAGGCGGCCCGGCGTCGTGCATCGAGGTGGTCCTCGTGGGACGTCCCGAGGTAGGCGTACACCAGGAGGGGAAGGAACCCGATCGTGACCGCACCCGCGAACAGCCAGGCCAGCGTGTAGCCGCCGTACTCCGCAAGATACCCGAAGGCGATCGCAAGCCCGCTCCCCATGAACACCTGGATGGTGTTGAGCGAGGCGATGCCCAGGACCAGCTGCTCCCCGCCGGTGTCGGGCATGTAAGTTGGGATGAAGTACAGCACAGAGACCGCGATCCCATCGGCGAACCCCACATACGCAAACAACGCGGCCAGCGCGTAGATCGGTACGAACGGGATTGCGGCGACGACGACCCCGATCGTGGCCGTGAACAGTACGAGGAGGAAGCGGTGACTCCGGCTGCCCTTCGCCCACCACCCGCCGGCGATGCCCCCCGGGAACGCGGCGACGACGACGATGGCCGCGACCGCCGCGGCGAGCCCGATCCCCCATTCCGGGTGGACCTCGGCGCCGTACTGAACGAAGTATTGGGCGATGATGTACATCGAGGCCCACAGGCCGGCGAGGGCGAGGGATATCGCCCATAAGGAGCGCGACCGGAGGACCCTCCCGACCGCTCGTACCAGCCCCGCGTAGCTCTCCACGATCCGAGCCCGGGGCTCGAGCGGAAGGACGAGGGCGGCGAACCCCGCCACGGCCATGAGGAGGAGGCCGCCGATCCCGAGCGTCCACTGCCACCCGATGGCGGCGCCGAGGAGGGCCCCCCCGAAGAGCCCGATGGCGCCGCCGAGACTGAACCCTCCATTGTACAGACCAATGATCGGGGCTCGCTGCTCGTGCGGGTAGTAGGACGCGACGAGGCTCAGCCCCGGCGCGAAGAAGAACGCGGCCCCGGCACCGGTGGCAAAGCGCGCGGCGGCGAGGATCTGCCAATTCGGAGAGAAGGCGCTCAGCACCCCGAAGATCCCCATCGCGAGCAGGCCCCCGATCGCGACGGTGCGCGCCCCCCAGCGCAGCGCCGCCATCCCTCCCGGGATCTGGAACAGACCGACCCCGAGCAGGTAGATGCCGAGGACCAGCCCCAACTGGGAGGTGCTGGCGCTGAGTGCGGTGCCGATCAGCGGCAGGACCGCGCCGACATTGTACCAATTGAACGCGTAGACGAGACGAGCGATGAACAGGGTCGACGCGGCGCTTCCTCGATGGGCCCGAGGCGGAGGGTCGGTCAGACCCCCCGCCTCCCGATATCCCCGTGCACTTCGAAGTACCGCAAGAGGCCCTGCGCCGCGAGCGCGTAGCCCGAGACGAGGTCCGAGTGTTCCGCCGCGTCCGTGCTCCGCCCGGCCGCCGTGCGGCGGGCCAACTCATGTTCCCGAAGACGCCCCGCGACGAACTCCGCCTCCGGCCGCTCGCGGGCAGCGTCGAGGGCGACCCGACGCCACTCCTCCACGATCGATCGGTAATCGGCAAGCTCCTGGGCGCCCCCGGGGGCCGGACCGAAGTGACTGTACAGCACGAGGCGAGGTTCGAGGCGGCGCATCTCCTCGACGCTGGAGTACAACTGATCGAGATCGAGGTCCGGTGGGGGGATGGCCGGCCGCGCCCGCCAGCTGTCCTCGAGCCGGACGCCCGCCCCGTCCCCAGTGAACACGGCCCCGATCGCCGAGTCGAAGAACGCGAGGTGGTGGCGCGCGTGCCCGGGCGTGGCGATCGCCCGAAGCGCTCCTCCCGCGAGGGGGAACGACTCCCCGCCCCGGAGTCCGACCACCCGCCCGGACGCGAGCGGAACGATCGGGCCCCACAACGGATCGGTCTCGGCGCCCCAGACCCGCCGTGCGCTGGCGATGAGCCGGGCGGGATCGATGAGGTGAGGGACCCCGAGCTCGTGGGCGTAGAACGTGGCGTTGGGCAGCGCGTCGGCCAGCGCCCCGACCCCTCCCGCATGGTCGAGGTGGATGTGGGTCACGAAGACGCGCCGGACCTCACGGGGTTCGACTCCCGCATCCCCGAGCCCCCGGAGGAGGGACGCCCGACAGGTCGTGGGTCCGGTTTCCACGAGCGTCCACCCACCCTCTTGGGGGAGCAGGTACGCGGCCACGAGGCCCTCGGTGTCCCGAAAGTCCAAGTCGATCATTCGACGGCCCTTCCCGAGTTCAAGTACCGAGGTAGCGTTCATCGTCAGCTCATGCAGGTACGGGGATCTGCCCGTAGAGGAATAGGGCGCCAACGATGGTCGTCAACCCGCAGACCACGATCGCGACCGCCCAGGTCGATGTGTTCCAGCGCCGCACCTTCGCGCCGTCGAGGGGTCCGAACGGCAGCAGGTTGAACGTGGCGAACCAGCCGTTGAAGAACGTGAGCCACAGGAGCACGCCGATGGCGCCCGCCGAGAGCTGGGCGAGCCCGGCCACGAGCGCGCCGGCGAGGAAGACGAAGGCGAACGCGAGGTTGGTCATCGGGCCGGCGAGGCTGGTCCGTCCCCACTCCCGCAGATCGGTCATCCCGCCGACCACCGTCGCTCCCGGAGCCGCGAAGAGGAACCCAAACGTCGCGGTCAGCACGCTGACCACGAGTCCGACGGGGGACATGCGGAACTCGGCCCAGGCGTGGTAACGCTGGGCGACGAACTTGTGCGCAAGCTCGTGGGCCAGGAAGCCGGTCACCGCAGCGGTGGCCGCGATGGCGAACGTTCTCAAGGAGAGGAACCCGGCGAGGCTCGAAACGCCGGCGAAGAGGCTCAGACTCCCGATGATCACCATCAGGTCGAAGGTCAGGACCGCGAACGCGATCGTGAGGTCACGGATCTCAATACCGGAAGTGGTATGGTGCACCTGCGGCGCCGGGACCGTCGTCGTGGTGTAGTAGTAGTAGTAGGAGGGGTTCGGGCCGCTCATGCAGCCCTCCGACCCGAGCCCTCCCAGCGCCGAACGGGCATCGGGTGCGCACCGGGTCCCCCGGCGAGGAGCGAGCGAACCAGATCGATGCCGTCCGCGAGGCGGGGGCCGGGTCGACTAAAGTACGCCTCGTCCGCGACGTACGTTCCCCGACGGGGCTTCAGGCGAGCGACGGCGTCGTGCATCTTCGTCCGACGCAGCTCTTGCTCCGTTCGCTCCACGGAGAAGCTGCAGGGGCTCAGCACCACGAGGTCCGGGGCGTATCGCTCGATCTCGTCCCACGTGGTGCGGATCCCCGGCTCCCCGGAACAGGGACCGACCGCATCGCCGCCGGCCGCACGGACGATGTCGGGGGTCCACAGGCCGGCGAGGATCGGAGGATCGAGCCATTCGACCACGGCGACCAGCGGCACACGACCCGGGCCCGGCGCGCCGCTCGAACGCGCTCGGAGGGACGTCTCCAACCGACGGCCCGCTTCTTCATCTCCCACGGCCCGGGCCACCGCGCCCACCGTGTCCCATACCTGCGACAACGTGTGCGGCATCAGTGAGACGACACCGGGAGCGACACCCGCTTCCCGGCAGGCGGCGACGACCTCCTCCTCCGTTACGGAACAGACCCCGCACAGGTCCTGCGTGATCAGCAGATCGGGAGCGAGCCTTCGGAGCAGCGGTACGTCCAGAACGTACAGGCTTTCGCCCCGCCCCCGGACCTCGCGCACGCGTGCGTCGATCTCGGCCGACGGTCGATCCGCGTCCCACTTCTTCGGCCGCATGACCACGGGACGCGATTGGACCTCCGGCGGGTAATCGCACTCCTCACTGCGGCCGACGAGCTCGGAGGAATGACCGAGGGCACAGACGATCTCGGTGGCGCTCGGCAGGACGGAGACGATGCGCATGCGACCCCTGAAAGCGGCTCGACTACGACGAAGAGGATAGCTTACGTTTGCGCCTCGGATGGAGCTCGCCCGAGGTCGACGCGGTTTCGTCTCGGCGGTCGGCGGGGACCGACGGCCGCGGCGTGGGGGGCGCTTCCCGGCGAGCCCGCCGCAGGCGGATCGACCGCTCCACGCTCTCGCGGATCGCGGCCTCTTGGGGGGGTGTGAGGCCGAGGGCACGGGCGCTCGCGAACTCCAGACCGGCACCGGTGGGATCTCCTCCACGTTCGACGGCGAGGCCGTACAGGAACCGCAGGTGGGGGTCGGACGGGGCGGCCCGGGCCATCACCTCCGCTTCGGCCCGTGCCTCGGGCCAGCGCTCCGACTCGATCAATGCCGCCAGTAGGCCGGCGCGCGGCGCACCGAGGTCGGGGAACTCCTCCACGAGAAGGCGGTAGGCTCCGATCTCCTCGTCCGTCCGACCGAGCGCCCCCAGGGTTGCGGCGCGCCCGAGGCGACTGTCCACATCACCCGGCTGGAGCACCAGCACCTCCTCCCACGCGGTCTCCGCCTCTGCCCAAAGACCGAGGGCCGAGAGCGAGCGGGCCACCCCGATTCGAGCGGGAAGGTACTCCGGCTTGAGCGCCGCCGCTTGACGATAGAACCGCAGCGAGAGCGCTGGGACGCCGGACTCCGACCAGCTTTGCGCCCGTCCCATGATCCCCTCCAGTCGCTCCGCCGTCGGGAGGAAATGAGCGCCGAGATCCGCGCTCGGTCGGGATGGAGGTACGATGGGCGATTCGATGCCGAGTTGCCGGACGAGGTTCACGAACTGTCGGCCGTCGACGACCGTCCCTCCCCGGCGAACGACCTCCTCGCGCGTGGGCGTCGGGACGGCTTCCGGAGAGAACAGGACGAGCCGGTCGGCCGGCGCATCGGTCGTGGCGAGCCAATGACGCACCGACGTGGACGTCACGCGCTCCGGCTCGGGGGCGAAGACGAAGAGAAAACCGTCGGTGCTGCTCACGAGGAAGCCATCTCGATCCGGACGGGCGGCCGAGAGGTGTTGGTCCATCGCTTCGAGCATCTCGTTGACGAGACGAACAAACTCGCGGGCATCCATCCGCTCCGGGATGGTCGAGCACTTAAATATAAACTCCAATCCCGCCGGCAGGGGTCGCCGTGGATTTCAGCGAGCTCGCGACGTACCGTCGACCGATCGAAGCCGAGATCGCCCGGCAGTACGCGACGCAGCGGCGTCGAGCGACGCCGACGGTCCGCCCCTACCTCGATCTGCTCGAGGAGTTCACCCTGCGGGGCGGGAAGCGGTTCCGAGCGATCTGCCTCCTCGCGGGGTACCACATCGCCACCGGGCGGGATCCGAGGCCGGTCGTGGCGGCCGCGGCGGCGATGGAGCATTTCCAGAGCTGGATGCTGATCCACGACGACATCATCGATCACGGAGAGGAGCGGCGGGGAGGCCCCACCGTGCATCGGCGCCTCGCCGCGGAGCACGCGCAGGCCCACGCGGAGGGGTCGGCGGAGGATTACGGCACGGGGATCGGGATCACGGTCGGGGATCTGGAGGAACCGTTCACCGTCGACGCCCTCCTGTCCGTGCCCGTCCCCGCCCCGTCGCGACTCGCCGCGCTCGCGGAGTACGTACGGATGACCCGTCTCACCGCGTACGGCCAGTTGCTGGACGTCCGCAACGGGACCCTGGATCCCGGCCACGTTACGGAGAAGGACGTCCTTCTCGTGCACGAACTAAAGTCCGCCATCTACACGGTGGTCGCACCGCTCCGCATCGGCGCCCTCCTCGCCGGAGTGCCGGAGCGCCGCCTCGGGGACCTCTCCGCCATCGGGACCGACCTCGGCATCGCCTTTCAGCTGCGGGACGACGTCCTCGGCGCCGGCTTCGACGCCGGGGGGAGCGGCAAGAGCTCCAACGATCTCGTGGAGGGGAAGCGTACCCTTCTGGTGGTGCGCGCCTGGGGCGCCACCGATGACGCCGGCCGCGACCGCTTGCGCCGGGTGCTGGGGAACGCGCACGCCAGCGCGGAGGACGTCGAGCGCGCGCGCGAGCTCATTCGGACGACGGGCAGCCTCGACTATTCAGAGCAGCGGATCGAACGCCTCGCGCGCCGAGCCTTCGCACGTCTGCGGAAGAGCCGAACCATCCGACGCGCGGGCAAGCCGCTCGTGGCCGAGATCGGCGAGCGACTGGTCCATCGGTCGACGTAACGATCGAACCGGCGCCGACCGTTCAGCTCGGCGCGCCGCCGGAGAGGGACACCCCGGCCGCCTGGAGGGCTTCAGAGATCTCCTTCTGCATCGCGGCGTACCGCTCCTTCAGGTGGTTCTCCTGCCGCTCGATGGCCTTGTGGCGGACCTCGAGGGTCTCCTTCTCCTCGCTCAATAGGTCCTCGACCTCCTTGCGGCTCTTCGCCTTCACGATCAGACTGCCGATGGGGCGGTAGATCGTCGCGTCGTCGGGGACCGACTTGAGCTCCTCTAGGGTGTGCGTCACCTCGCGCAGCTTCAGATCCATCTGGAGCCGCTGCTGGGAGGTCGACTGAAGCTCCTGCTGAAGCCGCTGGAACTGGCGCAGATCGTTCTGAATCTTCGCGGGGATCGCCACGAACTTCCCGGACCGGACCCGTCAGATAAGCGCTTCGGCAGGCGCCCCTCGCCATCGACCCTGGGGAAGCGGTGAAGGTCCCCCTTCGTACGCTGCGCACCGTCTCCCACGGAGCGCGGTCGGTAGGATCGCGCGTTCGGAGGCCCGAGGGCCCGGGCCCCTCCCAACGAGGTCACGCACCCGGACGGCCGCCGGATCGAGGCGCGCGAACTCCCGAAACCGGCGGAGCACCGGAAGCGCGCGCGCTCGCCGGCTCTTCCGTGCGGCGGGAACGGCCCGTCGTCGCCTCGCGCGAGGCGCGGACCGTCTCGAGCGTGAGGTGGACCCAGCCGAGATACGTATTGAGCGCGGCCCGGGCGGCGCCCGTGTCCCGCGCCTCCAACGAGATCCGAACGGTCCCCGGTGCCGGCCGATCGATCGTGGCGGTGGCACGTGGGACCTCGCGCGCGGCCTCCGGGGCGAGCGCGCGGGCCAGCCACTCCGCGACCTCGGGCTCCTCGACGTGGACCGATATCGTCGCCGTCCACGTCGGTTCGACGCTCATCGATGCAATTCCGACTCGACCCGATCGACGACCCGGTCGGTCTTCGCCGCCGCCGCGCGCACGTAGGCGGTAGGGTCGAGGAGCTCCCGGATCTCGGCGGGCGTAAGGAGGCCGGAGATCGTGGGGTCGGCGGCGGCCCGTTCTGCGAGGCCGGCGCCGTGACCGGCGTCCCGTGTCAGGGTGCGGAGACGCTCGTGAGCGTCGGCACGGTCCAGCCCTCGGGCCGTGAGCGCGAGCATCAGGTTCTCGGTCATCGCGTTGCCTTCCGAGCGCTTCAGATGCTCGGCCATCCGCTCCGTGTCCACCCGTAGCCCCCGGAACACCTCGGTCAGCTTGCAAAGGATGTCATCGGTCAGCAGGATCGCATGGGGCAGCACGATCCGCTCGTTGGCCGAGTTCGCGAGGTCCCGCTCGTGCCACTGGATCATATTCTCGAGCGCGGGGAGCTGGAAGGCCCGGACGAGCCGCGCGAGGCTCGCCACGTTCTCCGACAGCATCGGGTTCCGCTTCTGGGCCATCGTGGAGCTCCCCACCTGCTTCGATTCGTCGAACGCCTCGGCCACCTCTCCGATCTCCGTCCGCTGCAGGTTTCGGACCTCGGTGGCAAGACGTTCGGCGCTCGCCGCGACGAGGGCCATGAAGTTGGCGAACTCTGCGATCCCGTCGCGATTGACGATCTGGGTCGGCGCTTCCGCGGCCGAGATCCCGAGGCGGCGCATGACTCCGGCCTCGACCTCGGGAGCATGCGCCCCGAACCCGGCCCCGGTCCCCACCGCACCCGCCATCTTTCCGACGACGAGTCGGGACGTGAGCTCGTCGAGGCGACGGTAGTGCCGCGCGATCTCGGCCGCGCCGGCGGCCATCTTGTATCCGAAGCTGATCGGAACGGCGTGCTGACCATGGGTCCGTCCGATCTCGGGGGTCGCGCGGTACTTTCGTGCGAGCGCGACGAGCACGAGCGCGAGCTCGCGCAGATCCTCGCGCAGGATCGCGACGCTCTCCTTTAGCTCGAGGGCGAGGGCGGTGTCGGTAATGTCGGCCGACGTGGCGCCGAAGTGCACCCAGCGCCCGGCCGGCCCGGACGCTTCGGCCAGCGATCGGACGATCGCCATCACGTCGTGGCGCAACTCTCGCTCGAGCGCGTCGGCGCGGGCGAGCGTAACCCGGTGTTCACGGACGGCGCGGTCGATCGCCTCGGCGTCCTCCTTCGGGACCATCCCGAGCTCGGCCTGCGAGAGGGCGAGCGCAGCTTCGACCCGGAGGGCGCGATCGAGGCGTGCCCCGCGGGAGAACAACTGGCGCACCTCCGGCCGGCCGTACCGATACTCGAGGGGACAGAACAAGCTCGCCGCGTCGCTCGCCACAGTTCACAGAGCCGGCTGGTCGTATAAGAGACGTGCGCTCGCCCGGGCCCGGAAACTTTACGCCCTCCGTCAGGCTAGATTTGACGCACGCCCTCGAGGCATCTTTCCCAACGGATGAGCGTGGATATGCCTCGACGTCGGCGCCCCACATGCCGCCGCCGCCGCCCGAATATGCGTACCTCGCGGTGGCGGTTCAAATAGGACGTCGTCGTTGCCTTCGGCATAAGGCGTATCCGGGATGATGGAAGCCAGTTCGACGTGCCGATCGAAACAATCCGGACGCTCCTGCAGGATGGCGCGGCTCACGGACCGGCCGGCCGGTCGACCCGGAACCATCGCAGGGTCCCGTTGGGGGAGGAGACCGGCATCGACGTGCGCGGCGAACTCGCCTCCGTCCGGATCTACGCGATGCAGCTGGGACCCGCGGCCCTTGGATGCCCGTAACCATCCTCCCACGAAGGCTCGGCAACGATCCCAGCGCCCACGTCCGCGCATGAGCGATCGCCGAGGTCGACCTCGCGCGCGCGATCGATCGGCGCTTCGGACGTTCGATGCCTGAGGGGTGGGTTCGGTGCGCGGACCTGGGCCCCCCGGCTTCCGCCCGACGACCGCGCTGAGCCTGGTCTACGCTTCGAGCGCCGTCGTATGGGCCTCGTACGCACTGCTCGCGGTAGCCTTACCGTTCCGATTCCAATCGCTCGGGCTCTCGGTCGTCCAGTACGGGATCGCCGTCGCGGCCCTCGCCCTTGGGATGCTGGTGACCGAGACCGTCTGGGGCGTGCTCGCGTTCCGGATCGGGAACGTCCGGACGCTGCTCGCCCTCGGGATCGCGGTCACGCTCGTCTATCTTGCGATCGGCGTTTCCGACACGTTCCTCACGCTCGCGATCTCGCTCGGACTCCTCGGCGCCCTCATCATCTTCCAGGTGCCGCTGCTCCGCTGGATGGCCTTGACGGCCTTGGGTCCTGGAACCGGCGGACGGGGAACGGGCATCTACGGGTTGTTCTCGGGGGGCGGGATGGTCGTGGGAACGACCCTCGGGCCGTTGCTCTTCGTGGAGTTTGGGTTCGCGGCCCTGATGTACCTGGTCGTAGGCACGTACGCCGTCGGGGTGGCCTTGATCGTTCTCCTTCCGTGGCGCCGAGTTGCCCTTCCTCCTCGGCAATCCGGGTTCGTCCGTCATGTGCGGGAGGTCGTCACTCGACCGTTCGCGTTCGCCGCGTCGCTCGTGGTCCTCGCCCTCCTCGCGAGGACCATGGTCTGGAACTTCCTCCAGTACTACTCGGTCTCCCTGTTCCACGGGGCCCCGTCGCAGGCCGGGTACGTCATCGGCGCGGCGCAGGGCACCAGCCTCGTCGCCGGCGTGGTGCTGGGAACCCTGGTCGATCGGTGGGGCCCGGGGCGATCGGTCCCGTTCGGGTTCGGGCTCGTCGTGCTGGGAGCGCTCGGAACGTTCTTCTCGTCCTCGTATGGGGAGATGGTGGGTGCGACCATGGTGTTCGCGACCGGAGCTGGGTGGCTCGCCGCGAGTCTGCTACCGCTTGCTCTCGGCCCGGTGCCACTTCGCTTGCAGGGGACCGCGGTCGGGGTCTTTGGGTCGTTCGAGGATTTCGGGCTCTTGGTAGGCCCGCTCCTGATGGGTTTCGCGTACGCGGCGTACGGCGCGGAAAGTATCTTTCTCGTCGCGGGCGCGGTCGCACTCGCCGGAGCGCTCATCTCCCTCTTCGTCAGCACCGCCGACCGGGGAGCACCGCTCCGGCCCGCGACCTCGGAGCCGGCCTGGAAATGACGAGCGGGCGACGGGCGAGCCACGGAACTTCGGGGTCGGAAGATCTTGAGTGAGGCTCCGGGCACAAGGAGCGCTGACCATCTCCAGCCTCTCGTGCGCCCCGCCCCCGCGAGCGCCCAATCGGGTTCGACCCCACGGGCGCGTTCTCCCGACCCTGGGGCCCATCCTGGAAGAAAGAAATCAGCTACCGCCCAGTCCGTTCACGGATGGACCGGCCCATGCAACGACATCACACCGCGGCTCCGCGGGGTGCTCCGCTGGGGGTCCGTGGAAGTACCCTCGGTCCGGCTGCCTCGCTCCAGAGGTCAGCTCGGGCCCCGGGGGGCCCTGGGCCCCCCGGGGGTCGTGGAGGGAGGGTCTAGGCCGGTGACGTGCGCGTGCTGGACGTTGTCGTGGTCGTCGTGGTCCCGCCCGGCGACGGGCTGGTGGAGACGACGGTCGTTGTCTCGGTCGAGCTGCTGGAGAACGTCTTCATCTTGGATCGGCTGATGTACCCGGCCTTGTCCAGGAAGTAGAGGTAACCGGTCTCGCGCGCGATCTTTTCCGTCCCAACCCTAGACTTTGTCCCGGCGCGGTTGAGCTTGGTCGGCGTCCTCCAGAGGAATCCGTCCTTCCCAAGGTAGTAGAGGTATCCGTCCTCACGCAAGATCCGCTCCTTCCCAACCCGTTCGGCCATGTTCGAACCCCTGCATGGTCCCAGGGCGAGACCCGTTCATTAGGGCTTCCTTAATCGGAATACAGCGGCGGGACCGACTCGGTGTAGGATTCGGTCCACGAGATCGGAGGACCATCCACGTCCAGACCGGTGATCGCACCCGTGCCGCGCGAGTCGCCCCGGGGCCACGGATCCGATCGGGCTCATTCCCACCACTACGCCTCGCACCCCGCGAAGCGCTAGCGAAATGCCGTCCCACGCGGAGAGTGTTGAGAGCCTACGATCATAACAGCGTCGCTCGCGTCCGGGATCCGATCGGCGGGCCGCAGAGGGGGCATCCCGGAGGAGCTCGCTGTTTCGCGAAAGGGCCTCGGCGCCGTTCGCCGAACGCAGGGCGCCGGCTCGATCGGACGGCCGTGGAGCGCGAGCTGGAGAGCGCTCGGACGCGCCGCTCGGAACGCCCGCTCAGGATGGAGCGGTCGGTGGAACTGTCGGTGGAACGGTCGGGGGCTCGACGGGCACCGGGTACTGCCAGGCCCGCCTCTCGCCGGGTCTGGCAAAGTCCTCGACGGTGGTTACGACATCTCCGGACATCGAGATCAGGATGACGATGATGAGCCCGAGCAGGACCGTGGTAACGCCGACCGAGGCCGCGATCGAGTGGGCCGCGATCGCCCAGGGAGCGGTTCCAATCAGCACCACCAGGTAGAATATCTCGAGCACGCCGGCTCCGATCTCGATCGGCCCGAAGGCCCGTGTCGGGTGGGCAGCGTAGGCCGCGCCGACCAGCAGCGCGAAGAGGGTACCGACGAGGGGCAACCACGACGAGAGGTTCGCGAGCGTAACGCCGTTGGATTGTACGGTCGGTACGAGATACAAGGGGAGCCAGACCGCGGCAAAATACGTCCCGAGTCCCATGAGCACACCCCCGACGGCCCTCCACACCCACCAGGGCACGCTGAACAGCCGGGAGAGCCCCAGCGCGAACCGCGCTCCGAGGAGCACCGCGACCACGATCCAAAGCTGGTAGAGTGGGCTCGGCCAGTCCGATATCGGGGGGTTCGAGGGCAGGATCTGGTCGAGGTAGTACCACACCTGAGAGTCGAGGACGAGGAAGAGGACGACGGCGAGCGCCACGCCGCCCGCGATGCGCCAAGCCCACCAGCCCGGGGTGTACCGAGGCATCGGGGCGAGGGTGTAGCCGGCGCCGGCGAACACGGCGACAACGATCCAGACGGCATACATCGTCGGGGTCCACCCCGTAATCGGTGAACTGGAAGGAAGGAGCCCGATCGTCGGCAGGACGAACCAGAAGAGCCAGTCGAGGACGATGTAGACGACGATCGCGAGAGCGATCCCGACACCGACGCGGATCGCCCACCTCGGAGCCGGTGGGCCCGTGGAGGCGGGGGAAGGGGGAGGGCTCTCGGCCGAGGCTGGGTGGCTATCGACGTCGGTCATCCTCAGCCCCTCACCGGGATCGCAGGAAGGTCAACGCTGTACGGGAACTGTCCCCCGTTGTTGCTCAGGTTCGCTACGAAGGAATCGCCGGTCAGGCTCGTGCAGCTCGTCGGGACCGTGTAGGTGAACGACTGACCCTCCGGGGTATTCACGTCGAACGAGCCGCTACCGCAGGAAGCACCCCCGGGGGTACGCACTTGGTAGGCCATGGTCCCCCCGAGCGAGAAGGAGGCGTTGTTGTCAAAGGCGAACGTAACGCTCGTCTGGCTTCCGACGACGCCCGCGGTCGCTGTCGCGTCCGTGAAAGGGGCCCCCCAGGACTGGTTCTGGGTGATGTGGATCATGAACGGTACGAGTAGGTACAGACCGGTCGTGACATTGACCCAAATCCCGAACTGAAGGGTCTCCGACTGCGTCAGCAGGACCTGTCCGGGAGAACCCGAAGCCACCGACAAGGACGCCCCGAATATCAGCTCGGCCGAATCCCCCCGAGAGATCGTCGTCGCGGGCGTCGAGCCGCTCCCGAAGACGACTCCGGAGGCGTTGTAGACGACCAACCCGGTCCCGAAAGTGGCCGGGTAGAGTCCGCTGTTCGTAACGTTCAGCTGCTGCCACGTGGTGATCGTCGACGTGCCGTTGAACCCGGTGTTGCCGTTGTGCGACCCGCCGTTCCCATGGATGCCGAAGGCCGAGGAGCCGAACGAGTAGGCGACGGTCGCCATGTAGAGGACGAACAGGATGAACACGACCATCGACGCACGCTTCAGGATCGTCGTGACCCGCACGAGGCGCGGTGGTCGGGGTCTCTTCGGCCGGGGCGCTCTCATCGGCGGACCAAGGCCTACACCCCCCTTGTATAACTTCGGTTCGACCGGATGCACCTCATCCGGCCCGTCGTGGCGTGCGGCTACGCCTTCGGGCCCGGCGCGGAGCTTCGGCGGTGGGACGGTAGGAGGGGAAGTTCCACGGAGGAGGTATCGTCGGTCGTGGGCTTTCGGTCCCCCACGAGAAGGGGGGTCGCGACGCGCTCATGGAAGCGGTCCGCGACGTGTCCGATTCGATCGACGACGCGATCCGAAAGCTTCCCCCGGGTCTTGCCGAGCGCCGCCTCCAGCCCGAAGCGGGCCTGCTGCCACCGGTAGAGGTGTTCCGGATACTTCGCCTCGTACAGGAGGGTCTTCCCCCCGGCGCGCCGGGTCCGGTTCGATCGCCCGGCCATCCGATCCTTCACAGCATCGTGGAACCGCGTTCCGGGGACCGGCACGGCGATCGACACCGAGTACTCCTCGGGGCTGAACCGGCGGAACAGCTGCAGCGTCGCTTCGATGTCCGCGAGCGACTCCCCGGGGTACCCCAGCATCAGGAACCAAAACTGCCGGATCCCTTCCGCGCGCAGGGCTTCCGCGGCGCGCTCCACTTGGGCGAGCTTGGTCCCGCGGTTCATCAGGTCGAGCATCTTCTGGCTCCCCGACTCGACCCCGACGTACACCCGCTCGAGGCCGGCGGCGCGCATCCGCCGCAACAGGTCGGGCTTGAGGAGATCGACACGGGCGAGACACTCGAACTTCAGGTCCAGATCCGCCGCCTCCATCCGGTCCAGAAGCTCGTCGAGCCAGGCCCGGGAGATCCCGAAGACGTCGTCGCAGAAGCGGACGTAGTCGATGGCGTACTGATCGCGCAACGCCTTCAGCTCGCGAACGACGCGTTCGGGGGACTGCTGGCGGAACGTCCGCCCGAACGTCGGTTTGGAGCACCAGGAGCAGTCGAACGGGCACCCGCGTGACGTGAGGACGGCCGCACGGCGTTCCCCGGCCTTGCGCTGCCAGCGCCGCAGGTAGCCCTCCATATCGACGAGATCCCACGCGGGCAGCGGGAGGTCGTCCAGATTCCGCAGCACGGGCCGAGCCGGGCCCCGGACGGTCCGCCCGCCTCGGCGGAGCACGACGCCGGGCATCCCCACGACGCCCGTTCCGGCCGCGAGCCCTTGGGCCAGCGCGACCAGGGTCGCCTCGCCCTCGCCCATCCCCACGAAATCGAATCCCGCGTCCAGATAGAAGTCGGGCCGACTCGCCGAGTCCGGGCCGCCCGCGACCGTGCGAACCCCGGCGGCCCGCCCGATCTGGGCGATCTCGGCGGCTCGGCCGCACGTGAGCGTCTTGGTGTGGACCCCCAGGAGATCCGGTCGGAAGTCCCGGATCCCCTTCTCCACGGGTCGCGTGTCCCGCGCGAAGGTGAGGTCGACGATCTCGACGTCACACCCATGTGAGCGCAGATACGCCCCGAGGGTGAGCAGTCCCAGGGACGGATACAGCTCGACGAACTTGCGCTCCATCGGGTCCTCGGCGCACAGGTACGGGTCGACGAGGAGCACCCGCGGCCGGACCTCCGTTCCGGGGTGCGTGCGCATCGACGGGTGTGGACTATCCACGGGTCCGCCTCCCACGAGGCACCGGGCGGCCTCCCGATATCGCACCGACAGGACAGTAGGCGACGCACCACCCGCACTCGGTGCAGGTGGAAAGGACCTCGAGCCGGGTCGGGGTAAGCTCCATCGCATTCGGCGGGCAGACTCCGATGCACAGACCGCAGAGAACGCACGTGTCCGGGTCGATCGTCACCATGGTTCACGACCGGCCGGACCGAGGGACGCCGTTCACGCTCCCTGGGACGCCGGGGCGTTCGGACGCGCATCCCGGGAGTGCAGGGCCTTGCCCAGGGCCGCGTAGCCGGTCAGGGCACACTTGACGCGCACGGGGGAGAGCGGGATCCCGAGCAGCTTGAGGACGTCGTCGCGCGTGATCCGACCGACCTCGTCGACCGACTTCCCCGTCACCTGTAGGGTCAGCATCGACGTGCTCGCGACACTGATCGCGCATCCGTCGCCCATGAACCGGATCTCCTCGACCTTCTGGTGGCTGGGGTCGAGGCGGAGGCGCACCTCGATGTGGTCCCCGCAGGTGGGGTTCGAGTCAACCCCCTCCAAATCGGCGGACGGGAGCGGGCCGAAGTTCTTAGGGCTCCGATAGTGCTGCAGGATCATTTCCTGGTACATGTCGTAGGCCATCGCGACGCCCTCGGAGTAGGAGCCTTCGCGGGGTATAAAGCGGAGGTCCCGAACAGAACGCGGGGCCGGACTCTCGGTTTCTCCTCAGAGATTCGGCCAACAACGGGTCCGAATTCCACGTCGTCGTCGCCCTCCCCCCCGCGAGTTTATAAACACCCCGGAGTGTCTAAATCTGATGGCGACGGCGACCCGACCGGCACCGTGGCTCCGCGAGGAGGAAGTGCAGGGTCTCTCCTCGGCGCTCGGTGACCCGGCCTCGTTCGCTCAACACCGTGCCGATGCCTACCGGCTGTTCCTCGAGCTCCCGATGGAGCCGAACCCCCTCTACCGGCACTACGGCTACTTCTCGGGCGTGGACCTGAGCGGCGTGGACCCGGTGGCCTCCGGGGCGGCGGTGCCGTTACCCCCGGCCCTTCCCTCCACTCTCCGGATCGTCCACGACGTCACGGGGACGCGGATCGAGATGCCTCCGGAGCTCCGCGCGCTCGGGATCCGAGCTCACTCGATCTCCGAGGCGTGGAAGTCGGAGGCGACACCGATCCCGACGTTCCTCCGAGGGTCGGAGACCCCGACCGATCGCCTGTCCGCGTTGAGCATCGCGCTCTTGAACCGAGGGTACCGGGTGGAGGTACCCGATCGATGCCCGGTCCCAGTCCGGATCCAGGACCTCACCGTGCTCTCGCGCCCGCACGAGGCCCAGTCGGTCCGTCGGTCGGTGCGGGTCGGGGAGCGCGCCCAGGTGCTGATCACGGAGGAGCTGTACTGCCAGGGGGCGATCCCGACCGAGCAGCGATTCTATGGCTCCTCCGTCGACCTCGATCTGGCCAGCGACGCGAAGGTCGTCTATCTCTCGGTCCACGCCCCGGACGGCCAGACCGTCTCCTTCTATCGACGCTCGGCGACGACCGAGCGGAACGCCCGCATCGCGTGGATATGGGCCGGGCTCGGCGGGTTCTCGACGCGGGCGCGCAACCAGACGACGCTGATCGGCAACGGGTCGAGCGTCGACGACCTCCAGACGTTCTACGGGAGGGACCACCAGTCCTACGACAGCGACGTTCATATCACGCATCGGGGGGAGGATACCCGCGGCCAGTCGATCACGCGGGGCGTCTTCCGAGACGAGTCGCGCGGGATGAGCCGGGGCCTCGTGCGGATCGAGCAGCCGGCGCGGAAGACGGTCAGCTACATCTCCGAGCACGCGATGCTGCTCTCCCGGGGCGCCCGATCCGATACGATCCCGATCCTCGAGATCCTGTGCCCCGACGTCAAGGCGACGCACTCGACGAGCGTCGCGCCCGTGGACCCCGAGAAGGTCTTCTATCTCGAATCGCGCGGCATCAGCCCGTCCGATTCGGTCCGTGCCATTGGGGAGGGGTTTCTCTCCTTCGTGCTGGATCGGGCCCCGGTCGCGGACCTGCGCGATACCCTCTACCCGCTGCTCGCCGCCCGCTGGGAGGGCAAGGAGATCGATTGGGGGAACGTCGCGTATCCTCCGCTCCCCGCCCTCGAGGTCTCGGGTACCGCCGCGGCCCCGGACTGGCGCTTCGATTCGAAGCTGCGCTAGGTACGGAACCCTCCGGGGCATCCGAGGCAGACCCCCTCCAACGTCGCACTCCGCGGCTCGCGCCGGGCCGGTCGGGGCCGGCGCGAGCCGGGAGGACCGGCGGTCTCAGCCGACCGCGCCGGTCATCTCGAGCTGGATCAAGCGGTTCAGCTCGAGCGCGTAATCGACGGGCAGCTCCTTGGAGAATTCCGCGAGGAATCCCATGAGGATGAGGTGGATCGCGTCCGACTCGTTGAGCCCGCGGCTCATCAGGTAGAAGATCTGCTCCTCCCCGATCTTGCCGACCACGGCCTCGTGCGTGATCGTCGCGTCCTCCTCGTGGATCTCGTTGTACGGGTAGGTGTCCGACCGGCTCATGTCGTCGGGAAGCAGCGCGTCGCAGCGGACGGCCGCCTTGACCCCGGTCGCGCCCTTCGAGACGTGGAGCAACCCGCGGTAGCTCGTCTGGCCGCCTCGGATCGCGATCGACTTGGAGATGATCTTGCTGGAGGTGTCCGGCGCCGAGTGGACCGCTTTCGCCCCGCTGTCGATGATCTGACCCGCGCTCGCGAAGGCGACCGACAGGATGTCGGCGCGCGCGCCGCGGCCCTTGAGGTAGACGGACGGGTACTTCATCGTGATCTTGGACCCCATGTTCCCGTCGACCCATTCGACGAGCGAGTTCTCGTAGGCCACCGCTCGCTTGGTCACCAGGTTGTAGACGTTCTTCGACCAGTTCTGCACGGTCGTGTAGCGCACCTTCGAGTACGGCTCGGCGACGACCTCCACGACCGCCGCGTGCAGCGAATCCGTCGAGTAGATCGGGGCGGTGCAGCCCTCGATGTAGTGGATCTTCGCGCCCTTGTCGGCGATGATCAGCGTCCGCTCGAACTGGCCGACGTTC
>JBEKEW010000008.1:0-18732 GCA_050013635.1 Thermoplasmata archaeon
TGGAGGTTCTCGAGCTTGAGATACACGGGAGCGTCCCCGAGCCCGGGGAACGGGGGCGCTCGAATGAGCGGGGTCCGGACGACGCGGCCGCGCAGGCGCGCGGCCGCCGCGAGGACGTCAACCGGATGGCGTGCGTCGCCAAAGAGGGTCAACGGGTTCCCCACGGCGTCTCGATTCGGTCGCAAGGCATTAACGGCTCCGTCCGGACGCGGGGGTTCGTTCCGAGAGGTGCGTGGCACACCCGCGTGCGGTCCCCGACGAAATCTGAGTTCTCTCTCGTGAGAATCCACGATTTCGCATAAGGCGTTATATAGGGTACCTTTCTCCCCCGTCCTCACCGGAGGTAGGACCCCCCATCGACCTATGGCTCGTCGGCACAAACCCCGCCGGGGGTCTCTTGGCTTTTCACCTCGCAAACGCTCCGCCCGGGCCCTTCCCCGCGTCCGCTCCTGGGCGCTCGCCCCGACCAAGGTCCCCGGCATCGAGGGGTTCGCGGGCTACAAGGTCGGGATGACCCACGCCTTCCTGGTGGACTACCGAAAGCGTTCGACCACGGCGGGGCAGGAACTCTCGGTACCCGTGACGGTCGTCGAGGTCCCCCCCATGCGAGCGGTCGGGGCTCGCGTCTACTCCCGGAATCCGTACGGTACGCGCGTGGTCGCGGAGGTCTGGGGCGAGAACCCGGTCGAGGAGATCGGTCGTAGGATCTCCCCCCACCCGGCCAGCCCGGCGGAGGCACGCCAGGCGTTCGAGCGTTCGACCGGCGAGGAGGTCCGCCTCATCGTCCACACCCAGCCCCACCTCATCACGGGGGTCTCGTCGAAGACCCCGGAGATCTTCGAGGTCCGCGTGGCCGGGGACAAGTTCGAGGACCGACGTGCCTTCGCGCTCGGAGCGGTCGGGACGGAAATCTCGGTCGACCAGCTCACGACCGAGGGCCAATTCCTCGACGTGATCGGCGTCACGAAGGGATTCGGCTTCCAGGGACATATCCAACGATGGGGCGTCAAGCTCCAGCCGCGCAAGAACTCCAAGCACCGACGGATGATCGGAACGCTCGGCCCCCATAACCCGAGCTTCGTCACCTATCGGGTCCCCCAAGCCGGTCAGACCGGCTACCACCGGCGCACCCAGTACAACATGCGCGTGCTGAAGGTCGTACGCGATCCGCGCACCGACCCGATCACCCCCGCGGGCGGCTTCCCTCACTACGGTGAGGTGCGCAGCGCCTGCATCGTCCTTCACGGCTCCCTTCCCGGTCCGGCGAAGCGCCTCTTGCGGTTCCGTACCCCGATGCGGGTGCGCGTCGGCACCGTGGAGAAGGTCGACCTACGTTACTTCAGTACCCGATCGAAGCAGGGCGGATGACGGCTTCCGAGCCGCCGGACCGCTCCCCGGCTTCCGGCGTTCCCCACCTCGCGCAGCACCGGGTCCAGTTGCTCACGCTCGAAGGTACCCCGAAGGAGAAGGCCACCGTACATCTCCCGCTGGCGTTCTCGGTACCGGTTCGGCTCGACCTCATCCGCCGCGCCGTGGACGCGGCCCGTTCCCATCGGCGCCAGCCGTACGGAACCGGGCTCACCTCCGGTCGCCGTCACTCCGTGCGCTGGTCGGGGAAGGGCAAGGGCGTCTCGCGTTCCCCCCGACTCATGGATTCGATGACCGGCGCTCAAGCGCCGAACACGGTCGGTGGGGGCCGGGCCCATCCCCCCAAGGTCGAACGGATCTGGGCGAAGAAGATCAACATCAAGGAACGGCGGCTCGCCTTCGCTTCGGCGCTCGCGGCGACGCGCGTCGTGCCCCTCGCCGAGGCACGGGGCCACACCGTCCCGAAGGACTCCCACCTGCCGTTCGTGCTCGAGGATCCCGTGGAACGGATCACCACCGCCTCGGCGGCCCGGGAGGTGCTCGAGAAACTGCACCTGTGGGACGACGTCGAGCGGGCCCGCGATCATTCGCACATGCGCGCCGGCCGAGGCAAGATCCGGGGACGCGTGCGGAGGACCCCCCGCAGTGTCCTGGTCGTCACGAGCGGCCCGGATCAGGCGCGCGGCTTCCGCAACCTCGCGGGCGTTGAGGTCGTCTCGGTCCAACGGCTCGCGACGGAGGACCTGGCCCCGGGCGGGGATCCCGGACGCATGACCCTCTTCTCCCATGCCGCCGTCGAGGGGCTCCGCGCCCGACTCGGGGAGGCGAGCGCATGAGCGACTTCCGTCACCGCATCCTGCTCCACGCCTACGTGACGGAGAAGTCGATGGACGAGATGGAACGGCAGAACAAGCTCGAGTTCAAGGTCGACCAGCGAGCGACCCGCGCGGAGGTCAAGCGCGCCGTCGAGCAGATCTACCAGTGCAAGGTCGCGAAGGTCAACGTCAAGATCGTCAAGGCCGGCAAGATCGCCACCGTCCGCTTCAAGAAGGAGTACTCGGCGGAGGACATCGGCAGCCGAGCCGGAGTGTTCTGATGGGGAAGCGGATCATCTCCCGGCGCCGCGGATCCGGCACGCCCACGTACCGGTCCCCGAGCCACCGCCATCATGGCCCGATCTACCACCCGTCCCCTTCGGTCGTCGGCGAGGGGAAGGTCGTGGGGATCGTTCACGCTCCCGGTCGCACCGCACCGGTCGCGGAGATCATCACCCCCAGCGGGGAGATCATCCGGACGATCGCCAGCGCGGGCGTCGCTACGGGGGACGCGATCTCGCTCCACCGCGGCCCGATCGACCACGGCGCCTTGCTCTCGCTCGGGGAGATCCCCGACGGCACGCTCGTCTGCAATCTGGAGGTCAAGCCGTTCGACGGCGGTCGGCTCGTCCGCGCGGCGGGAACGAGCGCCCTGGTCACCGCGCACGCCGCCAAACTGGTCACGGTCCAGCTCCCCTCGGGAGCGTTCAAGCAGTTCCTCACGACCTGCCGCGCTCAGGTCGGTGCCGTCGCCGGCGGCGGGCGTCTGGAGCGCCCGATCATCAAGGCCGGGAAGAAGTTCCACGCCACGCGCTCCCTCGCCCGCGCTCCCCTCAAGGTGCGCGGGGTCGCGATGAACCCCGTCAACCATCCGTTCGGGGGGGGCGCCCACCAGCACGTGGGGCGGCCGAGCACGGTATCGAGTGGCACCTGGCCCGGCGCCAAGGTCGGCCGGTTCAGCCGCTCGCAGCGAAAGAAGCGTCGCGTCCGCGGGCGCGATACGGGGACCCCGTAACCATGGCGCGCTCCAAGAAGATCAAGAAGGTGGAAACGCGCCGCAAGCGCGAGTACACCTACCGCGGCTTCACCCTGCCTCGCCTGAAGGAGATGAGCCTCGAGGAGCTGTCGAAGGTCCTGCCGGCCCGGGCCCGGCGCTCGATCCGCCGCGGGTTCAACGTCGAGACGACCCTCTTCTTCAGCCGGATGCGGGAGACCCCGGCCGACAAGGTCCTGAAGACCCACTGTCGGGATGCCCTCGTGCTCCCGGAGCACGTCGGTCGCCGGGTCGCCATCCACAACGGGAAGGAGTTCAAGGAGATCGAAGTGCGTCCCGAGATGATCGGGCATTACTTCGGCGAGTTCTCGCTGACCCGCCGGTTCGAGAAGCACTCGGGACCGGGCGTCGGCGCGACGCGTTCATCGAAGTTCATGCCGTTGAAGTAGGAAGGGAACGGGGCGATGCGAGGATACACCTACCGCGATGAGGCCGGCACGAGCGTCGCTCGGGCCCGCGGCATCGAGCTCCCGATCTCCCCCAAGAAGACGTACGAGGTCCTCAACGCGATCCGTGGGCTTCCGCTCGAACGGGCCCGCGCCGTGCTGGAGGACGCCGTGGCGCTGCGTCGTGCGATCCCCTTCCGACGGTACAACCAGGAGACGTCCCACAAGCGCGGGGTCGGACCCGGGCGGTTCCCGAAGAAGGTGGCCAAGAACGTGCTGCAGATCCTCCAGAACGCGGAATCGAACGCGGAGTACGAGAGCCTCGATACCGACCGGCTCTACGTGAAGGTCGCGGCCTCCAGCCGCGGGAAGATCCAGAAGGCGTCGATGCCCCGCGCCCACGGACGGGCGACCCCGTGGAACGAGCAGACGACCCACATCGAGATCGTCCTCGCCGAACGGAAGGAGGAGTGACGTGAGCGCCGAACGCAAGGTGATCGAGGAAGCGACCCGCCGGGTCCTCCTCAAGGACTACCTCGTCGGCGAGAGCGCCCGCGCCGGGTTCGGAGGCCTCGACATCCAGCGCACGCCGATGGGCACGCGCGTCACGCTGATCTGCGAGCGCCCGGGGATCCTTATCGGCCGGCGGGGCGAGCTCATCAAGCGGCTCACGGAGGACATCCAGGCCCGGTTCAAGCTCGATAACCCTCAGATCGAGGTCCAGGAGGAGCGCAACCCGTCCCTCAACGCCCAGCTGATGGCCGAGAAGCTCGCCTCGACCCTCGAGCGCGGGTGGCACTTCCGCCGTGCGGGCCATTCCACCGTCCGCCGCATCATGGAATCCGGCGCGCGGGGCTGCCAGGTGATCCTCTCGGGAAAGTTGACGGGGGAACGCCACCGGACCGAGCGCTTCAAGGCCGGGACGATCAAGTACTGCGGCGAAGCGGTGCACCTCTGGATGGGGAAGGGGTTCTACCAGGCCCGCCTCAAACCCGGGGTCATCGGGGTCAACGTCTGGATCATGCGCGCCAATGCCAAGCTCCCGGACGAGATCAAGGTCAAAGGGGTCGAAACCCGGCCGAAGGTCGCGCCGACCGAGATCCCTGCGATCGACGTCACCGAGCTTCCCCCCGGACCGGGTCCGGCGATCGCCGCGGCCATCGCCCCGCCGGAGGAACCGACGTGACGCTCCAGCGCATGAAGGACCTGCGCGCGCTCTCCGACGACGAGCTCCGGCGCCGGATCTCCGACGCCGAAGGGGACCTGTTGCGCGAGCGCGGGATCGCCGCGATGGGCGGCGCGCCCCCGAGCCCCGGGCGGATGCGCGCGCTCCGGACCAATGTCGCCCGCGCGCTGACCGTACTGCAGGAGCGCCACCTCGCTCCGACCTCGGCCGAACCGACCGCGAGCACCTGAGAGGATCGACGATGGTCGGCGAGGGGGAGAGCTCGTGGGCCGAACGCTCCGCGCTCGCCGGCGAGATCCTCGGAGCCGCGATCTCGGTCCATCAGGCGCCGGGGATCCGGCCCCTGCCCCTCCGCGGAACGGTCGTGGACGAGTCGATGCACACCTTCACGGTCCGCCTCGCGGGACGCGGCCGACTGGTCTGCCTCCCCAAGGGCGGTCTCCGCGGTACGATCCTGCTCGGCGAACGCGAGTTACCGTTAATAGGCGACAACCTTCGCGTCCGACCCCAGGACCGCACCAAGCGCATCCTCGCCGGCGGGTCCCGGAGGATTCGATGAGCCCCGTTCCACCGTCCCGAACGCGTCGCGCCCGGGACATCGGTCTCGACGTGCGGGCGCCGAAGCAAGCGTGTGAGGACCAGCACTGCCCGTTCCATGGCCGCCTCTCCATCCGGGGCCAGGTCCTCGAGGGCACGGTCGTTTCGACCGCGATGCAGCGGACGGCCGTCGTCGAACGCATTCTCCTGACGCGGGTCCCGAAGTTCGAGCGGTACGAGAAGCGGCGCCGCCGCTACCTCGCGCACTCCCCTCCGTGCCTCGGGATCGTGGTCGGGCACAAGGTCCGCATCGCGGAGACGCGGCCGCTCTCCAAGCTCGTCAGCTTCTGCATCGTCGAAGACCTCGGCGAGGCCGCTCGCCACACGAAGGGCGAGGAACCCCCGGCCGTCGCCCCGGTGGCCCCCGCGACGGAGGCGGCATGAAAGGTGTCGCGGGCCGACGCGGCCGTGGCCTTCCGAAGGGCGCCCGCCTCGACTGCGCCGACAACACCGGCGCGAAGATCGTCGAGATCATCGCCGTGCGCAACTGGCACGGGACCCACCGGCGCTACCCGCGCGCGGGGATCGCCGACCTCGTCATCGTCTCGGTCAAAAAGGGGACGCCCGAGATGCGCCGCCAAGTGCTCCATGCGGTCATCGTTCGTTCGCGCTCCCCGATCCGTCGGGCCGACGGAACGCGCGTGCAGTTCGAGGACAACGCCGCCGTGATCACGACCGAGACCGGCGAGTTGAAGGGCTCTCAGATCAAGGGACCGGTGGCGAAGGAGGCCGCCGAGCGGTGGTCGCGCGTTGCGGCGGCCTCGTCGATCATCGTGTAGGAGGGGTTCATGGCGCATCGTTCCTCCACCGCACCGCGTCGTCAGCGCCGGGAGCTGTACAACGCGGATGCCTTCCACCGCCGCCGGCGGATGGCGGTCCCGCTGTCGCGCGAGCTGCGCACCCGATTCCACCGTCGCTCGATCCCGGTCCGGAAGGGCGACACCGTGCGCATCCTCTCCGGTAGTTACGTCGGGAGCGAGGAGCGGGTCGCCCGGGTCGACCGACGCAGCTACACCGTCATCCTCAACAACATCACGCTCAAGACCGGTGAACAGAAGCAGAAGCCGCTCCCGATCCGCACCGCCCATCTCCTGTTGACGAAGCTCAACCTCTCGGACGCCTGGCGACGCCGCATCCTGAGCGTGGCCAAGGAGGAGCTGACGCCCGAAGAGCTCGGCACTCCGACATCGACCCCCGAGGAGACGGGAGCCGCCCCGTCGGCGGCGTCGCCCGCGACCCCACCGGAGGAGGATACGATGAAGCTCACCGACGCGGAGCGGGAGTTCATCGAGGACGCCGGGACCGAGGAGCACGGACCCCCCGCGAAAGCGGTTCGGAAGCAGCCGGAACCGCCCTCGACCCCCGAGGAAAAGGTAATCGCGGGCGAGATCCCGCCGAAGGACACGACGGCCGAGACCAAGCCGAGCGCACCTCCGAAGAGCCGGGCCAAGCCGCGCCCCCCGAAGTCGGAGGACGACGCATGACGCGAAGGATGAAGCGGCGGGCCGCCCCACGGGCCTGGCCCGTTCCCCGCAAGGGCACGAAATGGATCCGCCGGTCCGCCCCCGGACCCCACGCCCAGGACGAATCGATCCCGCTCGTGATCGTGCTCCGCGACATTCGCCACCTGGTCCGCAACGAGCGCGAGGCGCGACTGCTCGTCAACACCGGCGTGGTCAAGGTCGACGGGAAAGTGGTCCACGACCTGTCCCGCGGTCTGGGCCTCATGGACACGCTCTCGCTCGCCGCACCTCTCGACGCCCACGCCCGGGTCGTGAAGGACCGTCGGGGCAAGCTCGTCCTGGTGACGATCCCCCCGACGGAAGCGTCGATCAAGCTCGGTCGCGTTCGATTCAAGCATGCCATCCGCGCGGGCAAGGTCGGGATGACCTTGCACGACGGCCGCACCCTCGTGGTCCCGTCCAACTCACCGTACCGCGTCGGAGACTCGCTCCAGATCGAGGTGCCGAGCCAGACGATCGTCCGGCACATCCCTCTCGCCCCGGGTCAGCTCGCCTTCCTCTCCGGCGGCAGCCACGTCGGGGAGACCGCCCGCGTCGAACGCGTGGAGGTCCGCAACTCCTCCCAGCCCAACCTGGTCCACTTCAAGGAAGGCTTCTCGACGATCAAGGAGTACGTCTTCATCGTCGGCGAGACCTCGCCCCAGGTCACGATCGCGGAGGGCCTCGACCGATGAGCGGAGCCTCCCCCACCCCGGGCGCGCCGTCGAGCGCCCCGAAGCCGGAGAACGTCAACCGGGCCATCCGGATCGTGAAGGTCGTGGTCAACGCCGGCGTCGGGCAGTCCGGAGAGCCGCGACAGAAGGCGGAGCGGGTCCTCCAGATGATCACGCACCAGAAACCGATCGCGACCCGTTCGCATTCGACGAACCGGGACTTCGGCATCCGCGCCGGTCAGGAGATCGGGGCGAAGGTGACGTTGCGGGGCGCGTCGGCGGTGGATTTCCTGAACCGGGCCTTCGAGGCCCGCGACCGTCAGCTCGATCCGGACTCCATCGACCGCAACGGCAACTTCAGCTTCGGGATCGCCGACTACACGGATTTCACGGGGATGAAGTACGATCCCGAGATCGGGATCCACGGCATGGACGTCGCGGTCGAACTCGGCCGCGCCGGCTACGGAGTCCGGGAGCGCCAGGTCGGGGCGCGCCCGATCCCCAAGCGTCTGCGATCGACCAAGACGGACACCCGCGCCTACCTCGCGGCGACGTTCCAAGTGACGTTCGTGGAGTGAGAACGATGTCGAAACCCAAGAAGCAGTTCGGGCGGAAGGAAGGTTGCCTCAGGTGCGACCGCAAGCGCGGGATCGTCCGGCGCTACGGGCTGCACGTCTGCCGCCAATGTTTCCGCGAGGTCGCGGTCGACCTGGGGTTCCGCAAGTACGAGTGAGGAGGTCCATATGCGTCATGATCTGTTGAACGATGCGCTCCTCACCCTGCGCCACGCCGATCGGCACGGTCAGGGGGAGGTCGCGCTCGCGCCGGCCTCGCACCTCATCGGGGAGGTCCTGCGGATCCTGCGCGAGCACCACTACGTCGAGGAGTTCACGTTCGTACCGACCGGCCGCGGCGGAAAGTACGACGTCAAGCTCTCCCGACGCATCAACTCGTGCGGCGTCATCAAGCCCCGCATCGCGGTCCCGCACCGGGAGCTGGAACGCTACGAGTCGCGGTTCCTCCCCGCCCAGGACTTCGGCCTCCTCGTCCTCTCCACGAACCGCGGCGTGATCACCCACCAACAGGCCCGGGAGCTGAAGCTCGGGGGGAGGCTCATCGCGTATGTCTACTGAGACGACGGAAGCGGTGGTCGAGATCCCTACCGGGGTCCGATTCGAGATCCTCCCCGGCGTGCTGAAGGTGAAGGGCCCGCTCGGCCAGGTCGTGCGGCCGTTCCCGAGCGACGCGCTCGGCCTCGCGGTCGGCAGCGGCAAGGCCACGCTCACGCTCAAGCTGCCCCCCGGCCGCAAGCAATCGCGCTCGCTGCTCGCGACCTGGGCGGCGCACCTGCGCAACCTCTCCGGCGGACTCACCGTCGGCGTCGAGGCGAAGATGAAGGTCGTGGCGGCCCACTTCCCGATGAAGGTCGCCGTCAAGGGCGAGGAGCTCGTCATCGAGAACTTCCTCGGCGAGAAGTATCCCCGCTCCGCCGTCCTGCGCCCGGGCACGAAGGCCGCGGTCGAGGGGGATATCGTGACCCTCTCCGGGTACGACATCGAGCAGGTCGGCCAGAGCGCCGCGAACATCGAGCATGCCACCCACATCCGCAACTACGATCCGCGGGTCTTCCAGGACGGCATCTACCTGACCGAGCACGCCCATCTGAAGGGGGCGAACTGATGACCCCCGATCCCCCGGAGCCTGCCGACCCCGAGGAGACGTCGGTCGCCAAGCCGGCGACGCGCCGTCGCCGCGGCAGCTCCCCGCCCCCCGACGAGAAGAAGGAGATCGTCCCCGCCGCACCCGCGGACGTCACGAGCGAGCCGCCCCCGGAGGCTCCCGTGCCGCGCGCCCCCAAGCGGGCCGTGCTCGACCCGGAGTCGGCGCGGCTCCTGCGCCTGCGCCGCGAGCTCGACCAACACCGACCGCTGTTCGTGCGCCAGGCCGCGCACCGGTACTACCGGATCGGTCGCGATGAGAGCTGGCGTCGACCCCGCGGGCTCCAATCGAAGCAGCGCCGCCATTACGGATACCGCTCCAAGATCGTGCGCGTCGGCTACCGCTCGCCGGCGAAGGTCCGCGACCTCGTTCCGAGCGGGTTCCGCCCGATCATCATCCATACGACCGCCGACCTCGAGAAGCTCGACGCGGCCAAGGACGCGGCCGTGATCGCGCGCACCGTCGGCACGCGCCGGCGCCTTACCCTCGAGGAGACCGCCCGCCGGCTCGGCATCCATGTGCTCAACCCGATCGCGACCCCCGAAGGGGAGGAGTAGAGGTATGCCCGATCTTTCGAACCAACGCCGGTTGGCCGCCTTGCTCCTGAAGTGCGGCCACGGCCGGGTCTGGATCGATCCGGCGCGCGAGCAGGAGATCGCCGATTCGGTCACGCGTCAGGACATCCGCACCGCGATCAAGTCCGGAGCGATCCGACGCAAGGCGATCCAGGGAACGTCACGGGCCCGCGCTCGTCGGTACGCCGCCGAGGTCGCCAAGGGACGCCACCAGGGCCCCGGTTCGCGCCGCGGCAGCCCCGTGGCGCGCTCGAGCAAGAAGGAGCGCTGGATGCGGCGGATCCGACCCCAGCGGGAGCTCCTCGCCGAGCTGCGCGCCCATCATCGGATCACCCCGAACGTCTACCGCCGCTTCTACCGTCAGGCGAAGGGGGGCATGTACCGGAGCCGCGCGCACCTGCTGCTGAACCTTCAGCTCGCCGGTCATCTCGCCCCGGAGGCCAAGCCATGAGCACCGGTCCGCGCTACCGGGTCCGGTTCCGTCGCCGCCGCGAGGGGCGCACGGACTACCGCACCCGGCTCAAGCTCTTGCGGTCGGGGCGTCCCCGCGCGGTCGTGCGGATCACCGCCCAGCGCGTCTACGTTACGATCACGACCTACGACCCCACGGGAGACCGGATCATCGCCGCGGCCGACAGCCGCGAGCTCGGGGGCGTCGGTTTCCCCGGGGCAAGCCTCGCATCGACGCCCGCCGCGTACCTCACGGGCTACCTCGCCGGTCTGCGCTCGAAAGCGGCGGGGGCGGAAGGCGCCATCCTCGATGCCGGCCTGCGCCACCCGACGGCCGGGGGCCGTGTGCTCGCCGCGCTCAAGGGCCTGCTCGACGCGGGCGTGCAGATCCCGCACGGGAAGACGACGTTCCCCGCGTCCGACCGGCTGAACGGGAGCCACCTTCCGAAGCCGCTCCCGGAGCCCCTCGAATCCTACAAGGTCAAGTTGCCCACGATCACCGTGCGCACCCCGGAGGCGACCGCATGAGCGGCACGTCCTCGTTCCCCTCCTCCGGCGGTCCACCGCAGGGATCGCGCTACGGCGGCCCCTCCGGTCCGGCCCCGCCTCCCCCGTGGGTCCCGAAGACCGAGCTCGGCCGCAAGGTCCATTCCGGCGAGATCGCCACGATGAGCGACGCGTTGCGCAGCGGACTCCCCTTGCGGGAGCCGCAGATCGTCGACAAGCTCCTCCCCGGGCTGCACGACGAGGTGCTGGACGTGAACATGGTCCAGCGGATGACCGACTCCGGTCGGCGGCTGAAGTTCGCCGTCACGGTCGTGGTGGGGAACGGCGACGGGTTCGTCGGCCTCGGTCGCTCCAAGGGCCGCGAGGTCGGCCCCACGATCCGCCGGGAGATCGACCGGGCGAAGCTGAAGCTGATCGAGATCCAGCGGGGGTGCGGCAGTTGGGAGTGCGGCTGCGGGCGCTCGCACACGATGCCGTTCCAGGTGAAGGGCCGTTCGGGATCGGTCGTGGTCACGTTCAAGCCGGCGCCCCGGGGGGTCGGCCTCGCGGTCGGCGACGTGGCCAAACCGATCCTGCGGTTCGCCGGCCTTACCGACACGTGGGGATACACCGACGGGCACACGAAGACGACGGTCAACTATGCCCAGGCGGCGTTCATCGCGCTCGCCGCCCTTTCCAGCCTCAAGATCCGACCCGAGGACGCCGCACGCCTCAAGATCGTCCGCGGACCGATCGGCACGTCGATCCTCCCCCCGAAAGAGGAAGGCGCTCGGCCGATGGGGGGTCGCGGCGGCCGTCGCCGGGGCGGCCCGCCGCCTCGGGGAGGGGCGGGCCGGCCTCCGGGACCCGGCGGTCCGGGTCGCCGACCCGGCGGACCCCCACGGGGAGGGCGCTGACCATGGCGTGGATGATCATCCGCGTGCGGGGCACGATCCACGCGCGCCACGATATCGTGGAGACGTTGCAGTTCCTGCACCTGAACCGCCCGCAGCACGCGACCGTGGTCCCCGAGAAGCCCGAGTTCCGGGGCATGCTCACGAAGGTGCAGGGCTACGTGACCTGGGGCGAGGCCGAGCCCGAGACGGTCGGGCTCTTGGTCAAGTCGCGGGGCGAGACGATGCAGGGCGAGCGCCTGACCGATGCGAACGTCACCGACTCCGCTCGGAGCAAGGACCTCGCCGAGCTGACCCGCCGGATCGTCGCCGAGGGGTTGCCGAGCGTCGGTGGCGTTCGGCCGCTTTTCCGGCTCGGGGCTCCGACGGGAGGATGGAAGTCCACCAAGAAGCCGTACGCGCTCGGCGGCGCGCTCGGCTACCGGGGTCGTGCGATCAACGACCTGGCCCGCCGAATGATCCGGGAGTGAACCAGATGCCGAGTCGAACGAAGAAGTTCCGGGGATCGCGCACGCATGGTCGAGGGATCAAAGCCGGCCGTGGAGCTGGCAAGCAGGGCGGCCGAGGGAACGCCGGACTGCACAAGTACAAGTTCAAATCGATGCTCATCTACGCGCCGGACCATTTCGGCCGCCACGGGTTCAAGCGCCCCGCCCAGATCGTCGCCCACCCGGCGTCGATCAACGTCGGCGAGCTCGACGACTTCGTGCCGCTCCTCCGGGGCGCCCAGGCGTTCCGCCAGGAGGGAGAGACGTGCATCGCCGATCTCTCCAAGGCCGGGATCGACCGACTGCTCGGCGGCGGGAGCACCGCGCGTACCTGGAAGATCTACGTGGCCCACGCCACCAAGCACGCCCAAGAGAAGGTCACCATGCTGAAAGAGCCGCCCGCAGGTGCGTAGGACTCCGCCCCCTAGATTATATAGCGAGAACACCCGCTCAGAGCGTTTCGAATGGCCGATGAGGAGATCCCGCGCGACGTGCGCTGGGCCCTCCCCCTCGCCGCGATCGGCATCGCCATCGTAGCGATCTTCTGGTACTGGGACTCTCCGACGTACCTCGCGATCGGCATGCTCTCGGCGGGCATGCTGGGCGTCTTCGGCCTGATGTACCTCGGCCTCTCCTACACCGGGCCGAAGTCGCGCCTGTACGGACTGAAGCCGCTGACGACCCGGCTGCCCGCGATCGCGCAGCCGAAGGGCCACGTCCATTTCCGGACCAAGTTGTTCTGGACGATCGTCATCGTCCTACTCTACTTCCTGATGACGAACATCTACCTGTTCGGGGTAGATCAAGCGACCGTCATCGATCTGTTCGCCAGCTACCGCGCGATCCTCGCCGGGGCCCAGGGGACCCTGATGCACCTCGGGATCGGCCCGATCGTCACCGCGTCGATCATCATGCAACTGTTCGTCGGGGCGAAGATCATCAACCTCGACCTCACCGACGACGAGGACAAGGGGACGTACCAGGGCTCCCAGAAGACGCTCGTCCTGGTCATGATCTTCGTCGAGGCGATCCCCCAGGTCTTCGGCTACCTGACCCCGTCGGCGTCGCTCGTCACCAGTCTCGGCCAGTTCTCTCCCGGGAACGGCATGCTCCTCGCCGACACGATCATCGTGTCCCAGCTCGTCTTCGGCTGCTACCTCGTCTTCCTCATGGACGAGATCGTCTCGAAGTGGGGGATCGGGAGCGGGATCTCGCTGTTCATCGCCGCCGGCGTCAGCCAGCAGATCGTCCAAGGCACGCTGAACTGGTTACCGTCCACGGCGGGTCCGATCACGGCGCAGAACCCCCCGAGCGGGACGATCCCCAAGACGATCTGGTTCCTCACGAACCTCAACGCCTCTCAGATGGCGTCGGGGGGGTGGGAGCAGGTCCTCCTGCACGCTCCCAACCCGGTCATCGCGCTCGTGGGCACGGCGATCATCTTCTTCATCGTCGCCTGGACCGAGTCGACCCGCATCGAGCTTCCCCTGTCGCACGCCGAGGCGCGCGGGGCACGGGGCCGCTACCCGCTCCGTCTGATCTACGCGTCGAACATTCCGGTGATCCTGATGTCGGCGTTGCTCGCCAACGTCTCGGTCGTCACGATCCTCTTATGGACGAATCCTACCCTCGCGCACTTCCCGCTGATCGGCCATCAGTGGTGGATCGGATCGTACCCCGCGAGTACGGCCGCGGCGCAATTGCTGGGGGTGAGCGCCACGACCCCGTTAACGGGGGGTGCGTGGTACCTCGCCACGCCGAACGGGCTCGAGTCCTGGTTCCTCCCGCTGATCAATTCGCAGGTGTACGGCGGGTTCCTCTTGAATCACGTCTGGTGGCAGTCGCTCGTCCACGTCTCCCTGTACTTCTGCGTCCTCGTCGGCGGCTCGATCCTGTTCGCCAAGTTCTGGATCCAGACGACGAACATGGGACCCGAAGCGGTCGCTCGTCAGATCGAAGCATCGGGTATGCAGATCCCCGGGTTCCGGCGGGAGCCGCGGGTATTACGTAGAGTGCTGGAACGGTACATCCCCGTCATCACCGTCATCAGCGGCGCCACGGTCGGCGCCCTCGCCGCCGGGGCCGATCTCATCGGTACGGTCGGCAACGCGAGCGGGACCGGCGTGCTGCTGATGGTGGGCATCATCATTAATCTGTACGAGGCCATGGGCCGCGAACAGCTCATGGAGATGAACCCGCTCCTCCGCCGGTTCATCGCGGGAGAGGAGTGATGGCCGAGGGGGCCGACCGACCCCTCGCGGAGAGCACGGCGATCGACACCGCGGAGACACCGCCGGCCCTAGCCACCCCCACGGCGGCCGCACCACCGCGCCGGCCCCGCCAAGGGTTCAAGTTCTCCACGTTCATCCTGGTCTTCCTCGGCCTCCTCGGCCTCTGGATGGTCATCGACACCCCCTTCCGTAACTCCCTCGCGGGCGCGATGGGGACCGGCACGAACAACCCCGGCTTCCTGTACGCGGCGATCGGGTTCAACAGCCAGTACCTCCTCCTGACGATGGCGATCGCCGGCGCGATCGAGATGGCGATCACCGCGATCGCCTACAACTTCGTGACCGACTGGATCAAGGCCGCGAAGGTCCAAAAGTGGTCGAGCGCGTTCCGCAAGGTGCAGATGGCCGCGATGCGTTCCGGCAAGAAGGACCGTATCGACTCGCTCAAGCCGTACCAGCAGAAGTTGACCCGAATGTCCTCCGAGGTCTCCATCGCCCAGCTGAAGGGGATGGCGGTCACGTGGTTCCTGCTCATCCTGATCTACACGTGGGTAGGGCTCGTGATCGTCAACGCCCCGAACAGCTACGTCAATCTGGGAGGGTCGACGATCGGGCTGCTCTCCCCGGTGGTCGGGCCGATCCCGTACTGGTTCCTGATCTTCAGCCTGTACACGGTGCCGCTGTCGTTCCTGTTCCGGCGCCTGCTCAAGGACGTGTGGCTCGCGCGCTACGAGCGGACCCACGAGATTCCCGTTGGGCCGACCCTGGCGAGCTAGACCGCGGGGTCGGGTGTGATCGACGCCGTGATCTGCATCGGCGGCCCGCCCGGGAGCGGCAAGTCCACGGCGGGCCGGCGGGTCGCGGAACGCCTCCGGCTCGAGTACCGATCCGCCGGGGAGCTGTTCCGGGCGGAGGCGGCCCAGCGCGGGCTCGATCTCGAGGCGTTCGGGCGATACGCGGAGACCCACCCCGAGGTCGATCGAGAGCTCGATCGGGCGATGCAGGCCCTCGCGATCCCCGGCCGGGTCCTGGACGGGCGCATCCAAGGTCCCCTCTGCCGCCGCTCCAAGCGCCGCGCGGTCTCGATCGTGGTCACCGCGCGACAGGAGGTCCGGGCGGCTCGCGTGGCGGAACGGGACGGCGTGCCGCTCGACCGCGCGCTCGCCCTGATCGCCGATCGGGAGGCGAGCGAGCATCGGCGCTACCGGACCCTGTACGGGATCGATCTCGATTCGGAGCCCGTAGATCTCACGGTCGACTCGAGCGATCTCCCGGCCCCGAGCGTCGCGGAGGAGATCCTGGGGTTCCTTCAGCTCCGCGGGAGGGCCCCATGAACGAGATCCCCCCTCCCGCGAACCTCTCCCCGCGTCTCGCCGCGGGCGCCTTCCTCCTGATCGACAAGCCGCGAGGCCCCTCGTCCCATCAGGTCACCGCATGGGTCCGGGACCTCCTCGGCATCGAGCGCGCGGGGCATGCCGGGACGCTCGATCCGAACGTCTCCGGACTCCTGTGGATCGGCGTAGGGCCCGCGCTCAAGCTGATCCCGCTCGTCCTCGAGTTCCCGAAGCGGTACATCGGCGCCATGGACCTCCACGGCACCCCGCCGGCGAAGGAGCTCGCCCGCGTGCTCGCCGAGTTCCAGGGCGCGATCTACCAGACGCCTCCGGTCCGCTCGGCCGTGAAGCGGGAGCGGCGGGTCCGCACCATTCACCGGCTCCGACTGCTCGAGTCCGACGGAACGCGCCTCCTGTTGGACGTGACTGCGGACTCCGGGACGTACATCCGCTCCCTCGCCGTCGACATCGGGGAGGCGCTCGGGATCGGGGGAAACCTGGTCGAACTGCGTCGCATCGGTACCGGCCCGTTCGACGAGCGACAGTCGATCACGCTCACGACGCTCGCCGACGCCGTCCAGATGGCTCGCTCGGGTGCCCCCGCGGCCCTGGACGCCGCGCTGCATCCCATGGAGGAGGTCTGGGGCGAGTTCCCCACGCTCGTGCTGAAGGAGAGCGCCGCAAGCGCGGTGGCGCACGGGTCCGATCTCGCGAGCGGTGGGATCCTCGGAGCGCCGTCGCGCGCCTTCTCCAAGGGGGCTCTGGTCGTCCTCGTCACCCGACCGGGCCAGCTGATCGCGACCGGTACGGCGCTGTTCGATTCGAAGGAGTTCACCTCCGTGCGCCACGGTTGGGTGGTGGACTCCGACCGGGTATTCGTCGACGCCGCGCAGTTCCCGGTCCTCTGGCACCCGGCGCGGGGACGCGCGCGCGTCGCGCCGTCGGCGCCCTCCGACGACGCTGACGTTATCTGACGTTCCCTATCGGACCACCCCGTGGCGGACGCGACGGCGCGCGGACGAGGTCCGCGGCTCTTCGGGACCCTCGGCCGCTGGATCGTTCGCCATCCGTGGTACCCCATCGCGTTCTGGATCGCCCTCCTCATCGTGGCCGTGCCGTTCCTCCCGCTCCTCGGCTCGGTCACCACGAACTCGACGACCTCGCTGCCGGCGACCGCTCCGAGCTCCCTGGCCGACCGGGAGCTGGCGGAGCTGTTCCCCAACGAATCCGGGGGCTCGTCGACCTACCTGCTGTTCACCGGGCCGAATCTGACGGATCCCAACGCCCAGAGCACGATCCTCACGGTCACCGCGGTGCTCCAGGCGGACCCGAAGCTGACGTACGTCGCCGGGGTCTCCAGCGTTTACACCACCTACGCCTCCTATCTGGGAGGCGAGGCTCGGATCGCGAGCGGCGCCGTCCAGACGGCGGCCCCGGTGCTCGTGCCCAGCGTCAACCTTTCCTCGACGCTCCTTTGGGGCCCGCCGGCGCTGTTCCTCGCGACGTGGCAGGGACTGGTCAGGAACGGCACGTCCCCCGCGGCGGCCAACTTCCCCGCGTACCAGGAGACGGCGGCCGCTCTCGCGAACCAGACGCAGCCGCTGGAGGTCCTGCAGGCGTTCTACGTTGGGTACGGGAGCTCGGGCGCGGGGTTCAACGGATCGGCCCAGTGCGCCCGCGATCCGACGCCGACGGCCGTCGTCGCCTGTACAGATCGCACTACGCGACAGAACGTCGGCCCTCTGATCGGCCAGCTGTTCCCGCCCGACCCCTCCGCCCAGGCCGTGGCGAACGCCGCCCTCGCAACGCTCGGTGTCGAGAACTACACGTCGTATCCCAGTATCCGAGCGACGGTGGCGACCTTGCTCGTTCCGACGGTCGGTCTGCCGGCGACCTGGATCGACACTGTGTGGACGGAGTTCCCGCACGGGATCGCGTCCCCGGCGGAAGCGGCCGGGTGGGCGAACGCGACGGTCGCGAACTCCTCGTACTACGCCGAGCCGCTGCCGATCCCGTACTCGATCTCCGCGCAGTATGTCGATCCGACGGGCACGGCGAGCCTGATCGTCGTCTCCTTCTCGGTCGACGACGGGTTCACCGCGCCGGGAGGGGCGACGCCGGTCTACAACGATATCACCGAGATCAACCGGATCGTTCCCCCGACCCTGGCGGCGGCGGATCCCTCCCGCGCGATCTCCTTCGTGCAGACCGGGGGCTCCGCGCTCGATCTCGCCCAGCAGACCGTTCTCAACCAGTCCCTGGGCCTCGTCCTGCCGATCACCGTCGTCCTCCTCATGGCGATCACCGCGCTCTACTTCCGCGCCCCGATCACCCCGCTCACCGCCTTCGTGGGGCTCGCGATCGCGCTCGTGCTCAGCCTCGGCAGCACGGTGTTGATCGGGACGTTCATCACGCAGGTCGACACCTCGGCCCTGACGCTCGAGGAGGTGTTCGTTCTCGGGGTCGGGACCGACTACTCGATCTTCCTCATCGCGCGGTACCGTGAGGAACTGATCGCCGGCCGGGCGTCGCGGGAGGCGGTGGTCACCTCGCTGACCTGGGCCGGCCAGAGCGTGGCGACCAGCGGGACGACCGCGGTCATCGCCACGCTCGCGCTCGCCTTCAGCGGGGTCGCGCTCCTGAGCCAGTGGGGCATCGTACTGTCGGTGGCGATCCTCATCGTGATGATGGCGTCGCTGACCCTGACCCCGGCCCTCCTCGTCCTCATCGGCCCCCGGATCTTCTGGCCGGCGACCAAGGACCGGGGCCGTCGTCTGGCCGAGGCCCAGCTCGATCGGATCGCGGGGGAACGGACGTACTTCTACCGGGCCGGCCGTCTCGCCCAACGCCGCCCGTGGACGATCGTCGGGATCATCCTGCTCCTCTCGATCCCCCTCATCCTCGTGGCCCTATCCGTCCCGGTGTCGTACGACTATTACGGTCAGCTCCCGAC
>JBEKEW010000009.1:0-18163 GCA_050013635.1 Thermoplasmata archaeon
GGTGACGTTGGCACGGTCGGGCGCGCGGAACGTCAGCGTCGCGTTCGAGGCGAGAACCGTCCCCGACGGGGAGACGACGGTGCCGTTGAGGACGTTCGCTCGCTGGGAGAGATGGACCGGGGTCGTGACCTTCGCGTTGCTGCCGACCCGAACGAGGGAGAGGTTGGCATAGTACTGCCCGTTGCCCTGACCGGTCGCGTACAGCGAGTAGGTCCCGGGCACTGCGAAGAAGCCGCTCTCGAACTGGGTACCCGATACCGAGGTGTTCACGAGCGCCGAGTTCAGATGGACCGTGACGGAGGAGAGGGGGACCCCGGAGGGAAGGTCGAGCGTTCCAGTGACCGTGATCTGGACGACCATGAGCAGGGACAACGTCGTCTGGGTGGTGCCGACGAGGATCTCCGTGGTGAGGAGCTGAGGGGGCAGGTAGATCGTGGTGTTCCCGATCGCCGCGCGCGCTCCAACGCCGTAGACCCCCGGCACCATCGTGAACCGGTAGACGGGACCTCCGGTGACCGAGAACGTCCGTGCCGTCGGGCTCGCGCTCGTGAAGTTCACGGTGATCGGAACCCCCGCAGGGACCCCGTACACGGTGAGCGTGACCGGGACCGGAGTGAGCGCCATCGGGAAATGCGTCAGGACGGCCAGCCCGGTGGGAGTGATCCCGCATTGCTGGGTGGTGTTGAACCCGAACGCCGAGGCGCGGACGCAGTACGTGGCCCCGCTCCCGATCTGGGAGGGCACGAGCATGGTCACGTTGCCGCCGGCATCGGCGAACGACGTCATCGTAGGTCCGCCGGAGCCGGCGGAGATGTTCACCATCGCGAACGAAGCCGGATACAGCTGACCGGTGGTGTTGATCGGGCTTCCCGCCTCGAGGTGGACCCAGCTCGCGACCACCGGGGTCATCGAGATCGCGCTACCGTACCGCAGGGCCACAGGGGTCATCGTCGTGTAGATCGGGGCGGGGGCGGAGGTCGACCCTTGGAGCGCTTGAACGGAGTACGTACCCGCGGGCAACAGGAAGTTGAACGCGCCGCTGGACGTCGTGGTCGTGACGACCTGGTCCCCGGCCAGATCATAGGCGACCACGACGGTGGTCGTGCCGTTCTCGGTGTCCACCGAGGCGACCGTTCCCGAGAGCGGCACCGCCGGGGCGAGCGCGAGCGCAGCGGGATTGGTGTAGGCGAAGCTCGATGGGATGTGGATCGACGTGATCCCACTGTACACACGATTCCCCACGTACCCGACCGCGTAGACCGAATAGTTCCCCGCGGGCAGCGTGCCCCGGACGACACCGTTGGCCCCCGTGCTGAAGACGGTGGCTACCCCCTGGGCTTGAGTGTAGTACTGCACGGCCGAGGCGTTGCTCGATAACGCCGGAAGAGGCGTGAACCGAACCGAGAAGCCCGTTACCGGCTGGCCGTTCGCGGTCACGGGGAAGGAGAAGGACTCGCTCACGGTGATCACGAGGGAGAGGTTGACCCGCTCGCCGGGACTCGTAATCACCGCCAGCTCCCCCAACGAGCGATACCCGGAGTACGGGCCCGACGCGGTGATGGTATAGTTCCCGGGTCCGAGGTTCCCTAGCAGGTAGGCCCCGGAAGCGTTGCTCACGGTCGCCGAGCCGATGCCGGTATCCGAGATCGCGGTCACCGTCGAACCGGGGACGGGCGTTCCCCCCGGCAAGGTGACCGTACCTTCGAAGATCGCCGGCGCGAGACCGACCGTAGCGTTGGTGGGGGCGCTCGGCTGCACCGTCACCGCGGCCTCCGTGTAGTTCGATCCGGCGTAGAGGACGTTGTAGTTGTAGACCCCGGGCGCCACGTTCGAGAGGAGGAACGAGCCGCTCGCGTCGGCCGTCGCGGTGTACTTGGTCTGGTTATCGGCCCCCCAGAACTCGACCTTCGCGCCCGCGAGGAGCTCGTCGACCTGCGGGTTGTAGCTGGAGTTCGCCGTGTTCCAGTAGACGTACCCCTGGATGCTGGACGGCTGTACGACGATCGGGACGACCATGTTGGGGGTGTTGTAGCCGTACCCTTGCGCGGAGGAGACGTTGATCTTCATCGAGTCGAGGAGGATGCTCCCCGCCTGGGACAGCCCCTGGAACGTTCCGGTCGTGACGTTGACGGTGTCCTGCCCGGGCGGAAGGATCACCGAATAGGAGCCGTCCGCACTCGTGGTGGTGGTCTGGTGGGGGATCCCCCACGCGTCGTACACCGTCAGCTGCGCCCCCGCCACCGGCCTCCCGTTCGGAAGCGTTACCGTGCCGATGAGCGGCTGACCGGCATAGTAGACGAGCATCGACTCTCCGCCGTTGAAGTACGCCGTCGCGCTGGTGTCGGCGGTCCCCCCGGTGTGGGCCGCGAGGGCGGTCGCCGCCGGGAGGTTCATCGCAACGTTGCAATTCGGGTTCGAGGAGGTCGCCCCCGGCGGGCAGTAGTAGGCGGTCTTGTAGACGACCTCGAAGTGCTGGAGCATCCAGCCGGGCTCGATGGGAGAGTTCGCGGCATCGCCCTCGAGGCCCGGGATCCCGTTCGCGAGCCCGATGTCGGTCCCGTTGTAGCCGATGTAGATGTGGTAGATCATCGAGCTGTAGAACGGCGTGAAATAGTTGATGTAATACTGGACCGCGGTAACGGTCGGAGGCAAGCTCCCGGAGTCGTAGTAGTTCCCGTCGGACCCGAGGATCGTGACGTTGAAGAACGTGCTCGGGTTGCCGCCCTTATCGATGATCCGTCCCGTCAGATCGGCCGGGGCGTAGAAGATTCCCGTGTCCTGCCCGCTGAAAGGGAACAGGCGGGTATCGCTCATCGCATAGCGGACCGACCAGCCGGTGTACGACTGAAGGTCGTTGTAGAGCTTCGCGACCCCGCGGAGCGAAAGGGAGTCGGCGATGTAGTAGGAGATCACCATGTACATCGCGTTCAACGCGGTGAGCGTGCTGGGGTTGACGGGTAGGAAGACCTGCGGGTTGTTGATGACCTGGTAGTAGTCGGTCGTCAGATTGACGAGGAACCCGTTGATGATGGTCGTGCTGAGGCCGTCGCTCGTCAGGATCCGATCGATCGCTGGCGGCATCGTTATCGAGTTCGCCGACGTCTGCTCCCCGGTCAGCAGCGTCGCGACCAGCACCCCGATCGCGATCGACTCGTTCTGGCTCAGAAGGAACTGGCCCGCAGGATCGATCCCGTTCTGGAAATTATCGGCGACGGACGGATGTTGGCCTTGGTCGATCGCTTGGAACCCGTAGTCCCACCAGCTGACGAACGCCGGACGTTGCGGCGCGGGCAGGTTCGCATCCTGGGTCGCTAACCAGTTGTACCCCGCGGAATCGTACAGGTTCGGCGTGTCGAGCGAGGAGCCGGCCGCGCCGAGGTAGTAGCCGCTCGCGCTCGCCCCGCTCGCCTGCAGCCACGACGGCAGGCTGTTGTAGATCTGGGTGGAGTACTGCGCTTTGGAATTGCTCGGGATCCCGGCGTCCATCGAGTACCAGATGTTGGGCACGAGGAGGCCGACGACGAGCAGGATCACGAGCGCGTGGCGGGGCTTGAACGACCGACGGAACGCCCTCCATCGGCTGCGTCGCTCCTCGGCGAGCGAGGCCATGCTGTGGCGCATCTCCGAATACCGGCCGAGGTCCCAGAGCCGCTTGATCGCGAACGCCGGTAGGAGTGCGAAGGCGGGGGCGCCCAGCAGCAAGAACTTGGAGGCCGAGAACGGAAGGTACAAGGAGAGGAGGCCGAAGACCAAGAACAGGGTCAGCCAGCGCTGGAACTTGCCCCGGATCATGTCCCAAATCACGAGGGCTACGCCCGCGAAGGCGAGGAAGAACGTGATCACGCCGTAACTGATGATCAACTGGTCGACCGACGGGGACTGCGCCTCGGCGACGGTGGTATAGACGAGCGTCTTGACGAAGTACCCTTGCCCGGTGACGATATTCGTGAAGTAGACGGGGCTGACGAATTCCAGGGCCAGGGCACCGACGGCCACGATCGCCACGAGGGTCGGGATCGAGACCACCCAGGGATAGTCCCGCATCAACAGGAAGGGGAGCAGGAGCAGGAGCACGCCGAAGAAGACGAGCACCGGCAGATCGAACCAGTTCGTGAACTCGCCTTGAACGTAGTAGTACGGGACCGCGAGCGGGAATCCGACGATACCGACGATCCAGGTGAGGACGTACAGCCCGAAGGAGTCGACCCGGCGGATCCGCTCGATGATCATCGTCACGAGGATGAACACCGCGATGATCGCGACGAGGTAGGTGTACCCCTGCCAGGCGAGAGCGAGCGCACCGAAACTGACACCGGCGAACACCGCCCATTTCACGGCGCTACGTTCGTATCGTAAGAAATTCCGCAACCCCGTGCCGATCGAGCGGGGGGAACGGTAGCTGACGACCCAGCGACGCGAACCGACCGCCTTGACGGCCCGCATATAGGCGTAGAGCGCGACGAGAATGATGAACGTGTAAAACGAAAGATAGTTGGCGTAGGCGAAGACCGATTCGTTGATGCTCGCGACCAGGAACGGAGAGATGATCGCGGAGATGAGCCCGACCCGCCGGCCCCCGACCTCCCGACCGATGAGGTAGATCGGGAAGACGCTGAGGGCGGCCCACAGCGGGGCCTGCAGGTCGAGGAACCACGCACCGGCGACGTTGGCATTCCCGCCGAAGAACGGGGCGAAGACGATGCCGAGGATGGCGTTCATCCAGTCGAACAGCGGCTCCCGCGGGTTCGTCGCACCGATGGGGTAGCGGAGCAGCGGGTCGTGGATCAGGTTCGTATGGTTCGCGATGATGTAACTCATCACGCGCGAGTGGTAGAACGAGTCCGAGCCGCCCCCGTAGGTATAGAGCGGGCCCCACAGCTCGACGATGGGCCCGGCCCAGATCGTCCGCAGGGCAAATGCGACGCCGAAGGCAGTAAGGAGGATGGCAGTCGTCCAGCCGTGGCGGTGCCACCAACCTGATTTCTCCGATTCCATCGGCCTCCGGCTCTCCGAGCCGGCGGCGCGCGAGACCAAGGGCCGCTATAAATAGGCTCTGCCAAAAGTCCGGTGGCTGTATCAGAAGCCATAACGGCGTAGGACTAAGGATACAACGCCGCCCCGCATTCGTCACTGCCGGCGGACGAAGCCGCCCGCGCCGCCCCGGCTACGCGATCGCGCGGAAACGATAGAAGTAACGCCCATCGGGCAGAGGATACGCCTCGAGCGCCACCTCGTCCCCGATCCGGAGCTCGTTCCAGGGGCACCCTTCGATCCGACCGAACAGTCGGAGCGGCGTCCCCGCGAGATCGACCAGGCCTACGGCGAACGGCACGTCCGCCTCCATCCCGAGAGGGGCGCCGCCGAGCACGGCGCTGAACGCGTAGATCGTTCCGCGCTCGGGTAGGTCGATCCATTCGAGCTCCTCGCTGTGGCAACGGGGACAGGCGATCCGGGGGGGCCAGTGGATATCTCCGTCCTGTCGACACCGGGTCGTCGACACACGGCCCTCTCGGAGGCGGTCGTAGAACCGGGAGAGTCGCGTCTGCCCGGCACTCTGCAAGGGGAAGAAATCGAGGAGGAACGGCAGAGGCACCGAAACGACGACCTTCGGTCGCGCCTCCCGCGTGGGGGGTGTGGGAGCCGGCGCGGCGGCGACGGTCGCCGTGCGCCGACGCCGGCGGGGCAGGGACGACGGTTCGGTCACGGTCCGTCACCTCCTTCGTAGACCATCACCGAGTGGACGTTGGCGCTACCCGAGAGGTTGTGGACGAGCGCGAAGCGAGGATCCGGGACCTGACGCGCGGCCGGCACTGCGCCGGCGAACTGCTGGTAGACCTCGACGGCCTGGGCGACCCCCGTGGCGCCGAGCGGATGGCCGCACCCGAGGAGGCCCCCCCGGGGGTTGATCACGATCTCGCCTCCGAGATCGCTCCGCCCCTCGAGGGCGTACTTTCCCCCCTCGCCCGGCGGGCAGAGCCGAAGGGCCTCGTACTCGACGATCTCCGAGATCGTGAAGCAGTCATGGACCTCCGCAAAATCGATGTCCCGGATCGTGAGCTTGGCCCGACCAAGCGCCTCCGCCGCGGCTCGCGTCATGCCGGGCCACTCCGTGAGCGAGCCCGCATGGGCGAGGTTGTGGAAGTCGGAGTACTGTCCCGTGCCCCGTATCCACGCCGGCCGATTCGAATATCGACGGACGAACTCCTCCCCGGCGACGACGACCGCGGCTGCCCCATCGGTGATCGAGGCACAGTCGCCGAGCCGCAGGGGAGGGGCCACGATGGGCAGGCCGAGCAGCTTCTCGGCCGAGAAGGTCTTGCCGTAGAACTGGGCATTCGGGTTCGAGTTCGCGAACCGGTGGTTCTTTTCCGAGACCCGTGCGAGCGCCTCGGGGGTGGTTCCGTGCTCGAGCATGTGCCGCTGGGCGACCATCGCGAAGAACGGCGGGGCCGTCGCGCCGTGGGGACCGTCCCAGGCCCGATCCATCACGCACGCCATCGAGGCGTTCGCCTCGGCCATCGATGGGAGGTTCATCTTCTCGATGCCGACGGCGACCGCCACGTCGGAGAGGCCGGCCGCGATCGCCGCGTAGGCGGAACGGATCGCGGACTGGCCCGAGGCGCACGCGAGCTCCGTCCGCTGCAGGATGCGGTACGGGCGCAGGCCCATCTGCTCGGCCGCCAGCGGTGCTACGTGCGACTGGAACGCGAACCGCTCGGGCTCGGCCGCGCCGAGGAACAGCGAATCGACCTCCTCGGCGTGCAGTGCGGGGACCGCCCGGAAGAGCGCGGCTCCGACCTCCTGAGCGAGCTCCGACCACGTCGTCGGTCGCACGCCGAACGGGGTCGTGGCACCGCCGACGATCGCGACCCGCCGGCTCATCGTCGCTCCCCGCGCACGGCCTCAACGACCCGGTCCCCCGCCTCGGAAGTCGTGGCCGATCCGCCCTGGTCGTACGTCCGCGCGGTCCCCCCGGCCAACACGCGCGCGATCGCCCGCTCGAGGCGATCGGCTTGGGCGACGAGGTCGGGGTCGCTATGGCGGTCGGCCAGCCACCGCAGCATCATCTCGATCGCGAAGAACGTGGCGAACGGATTGACCTGGTTCTTCCCCGCGTACTTCGGCGCGCTCCCGTGCACCGGCTCGAACATGGCGTGCTCGTCGCCGATGTTCCCCCCGGCGGCGAACCCCATTCCGCCCTGGAGCACCGAGGCGAGATCGCTGACGATGTCCCCCATCATGTTCGTCGCGACGACGACATCGAAGTGCTCGGGATTGCGCACGAGCCATTGCGTGAAGGCATCGACGTACGCGTAGTCCCGTCCGATATCCGGGAACTCCGTGGCGACCCGATCGTACGTCTCCCGGAAGAAGCGGCATCCTTCCATCACGTTCGACTTGTCGATGCAGGTGACGCGGCGTTGCCCGTCCTCGGGAGCGCCTCGATCGCGACGCTGGGCGAGCTGGAACGCGCGCCGTATGATCCGCTCGGAACCCTTGCGTGTGATCACCCGCGTGTCGATCGCGAGCTCGGTCTCACCGGCGCGGGTCAGTCGTCCGTGGAACGGTGCGTAGAGGTCCTCGGTGTTCTCCCGCACGATCACCATGTCGACCTTCTGGGGGGACCATACGGCGCGGTACTCTCCGCTGATCCGATGGGTGACGCCAGGGTACAGACGGCACGGCCGTACGTTGGCGTACAGATCGAGCCGGGAGCGCAGGCCGAGGACGAGCGCCGCACCCGCGATATCGCCGTTCGGGAGCGAGACGCCGGGCCAGCCGACCGCGCCGAGCAGGATCGCATCGGCCGCGATCGCGGCCGCCTCGGCCTCGGGCTCCCATTCGCGCCCGGTCTCCTGGTAGTACTGGGCCCCTCCAGGGTGCTGCGCGATCATCCATCGAGGAGAACCGTTCTCCGCGAGGGCGTCCAGCACTCGGAGGCCTTGGGCGACGACCTCGGGGCCGGTGCCGTCCCCGGGGAGGACGACGATGTCGTACGCGCTCGACCTCATGTGCGAGCGGTCCCGGCGAGGGCCTTGCGCTGGGCGAGCTCGACCTTCACCTTCTCGACGAGGCCCCCCGCCTCGAGCAGTTCGACCAGGTGATGCGGGATCGGGGGGAACGCGATCGAGCCTCCCGTGCGGACGTTGGTGATCCGGCCTCCCCGCATCTCGATGCGGGCGGTGTCCCCCATCTCGAACAGTGCGCGGGCCCCCCCCGCCTCGATCGTGGGGATCCCGAGGTTGATCGAGTTGCGGTAGAAGATCCGGGCGAAGGAGTCCGCCACGATCGCCCCGACCCCGGCGGCCTTGAGGGCCGCGGGCGCATGTTCGCGGCTCGATCCCGAGCCGAAGTTCTCGTCGGCGACCAGGATGTCCCCCGGCCGGGCCCCGGTCGCGAACTCGGGGAGCCCGATCTCCAGGACGTGCTTCTTGAGCTCCTGGGGATCGATGATCGTCAGATACTTCCCCGAGATGATCTGGTCCGTGTCCATATCCCGAGCGAGGGTCCACACTCGGCCCTCGATGACGTCTTTCATCGATCGACCCCCGGACTATGCGATCTCCCGCGGGTCGGCGATCTCGCCCCGGATCGCGGCGGCGACGGTCGCCGCGGGGCTCATCAGGTAGATGCGCCCCTCCTTGGGGCCCATCCGGCCGGGGAAGTTGCGGTTCGAGGAGGAGGCGCAGACCTCGTCCGGAGCGATGATCCCCATGTTCCCCCCGAAGCACGCCGAGCAGCTCGAGTTCGTGAACACCGCCCCGGCCTCCGTGTACAGATCGATGAGGCCTTCCTTCAGGCACTGCTCGTAAATCGAGGTCGAGGCCGGCGAGACGATGAACCGCGTCCCGGCGTGGACCTTGTGGCCCCTCAGGATCGCCGCGCCCTCGCGGAGGTCCTCGATCCGGGCGTTCGTACACGAGCCCAGGAACGCCTGATCGACGTGGATGTGCTCCTTCACCACGTCGGTCAACGGCCGGACGTTGTCCGGTGAGAACGGGCACGCGACCATCGGCGGCATGCCGTCGACGTCGATGTCGATCGTCCGCTCGTAGGATGCGTCGGCGTCGGCGTAGACCGGATGCATCGGGTGCTTGGCGATCCCACGCAGATAGTCGAACGTCGTTTCGTCCGGAGCGACCAGGCCGCACTTCGCCCCCATCTCGGTCGTCATGTTGCAGATCGTGAACCGCTCGGGCATCGAAAGCCGCTCGATGGTCGGCCCGGTCCACTCCACCGACTTGTAGGTCGCACCGGTCGTCTTGACCTCACCGAGCGCGCGCAGGACCAGGTCCTTCGCTACGACCCCGGGACCAAGCCGCCCCTTCACCCGGATCCGCACGGTCGGGGGCACCTTGAGCCACAGGCGTCCGAGCGCGAGGACCGCCGCCATCTCCGTCGGTCCGATCCCGACCGCGACCGCGCCCGTCGCGCCGAGCATGTTGGTATGCGAGTCGGTCCCGACCGCGAGGTCTCCCGGTACGACCCAGCCGTGCTCGGCGAGGATCTGGTGGCAGATGCCGTGGTTCCCGACATCGTAGAAGTGGGGGAGGTGGACTTCGGCCGCGAACTTCCGCAGGATCCGGTGGAGCACGGCCGCCCCTTCGGTCGACGCCGGCACCCAGTGATCGATCGCGATCACGACCCGGTCCGGGTCCCAAACCTTCTCGGCGCCCATCTGGTGGAACGGTCCGACCGTCTGCGCTCCCTGCTCGTGCATCATGGCGAGGTCGACGTTCCCCTCGATGATCTCGCCGGGGACGACCCGTTCGGCACCGGAGGCACGTGCGAGGACCTTCTCGGCGAGGGTCATCCCGTGGCCGGTACCGGGCGTCACGCCCGGACCCCCTTCAATCCGACGGCGTCGACCATCGCCCAGAACTCCGAGTCGGAGACGCCCGGCTGTTCAAAGAGATGGCGATACTCCTCGAGGAACTGACGGAGCTCCTTCTTCGGACGGGACTCGCTCTGGCTCTTGAGACGCTGGAGGAGCTCCACGAGCAGCGGATCCGTCGCGGTGATTCCCCGCTCCTTGAGCTTCTCGATGAGCGCCGCCTTGCCCGTATGCTTGCCGAGGACCATCCGTCGTTGCCGCCCGACGACCTCGGGCTGCATCGGTTCGTACGTGAGCGTGTGGGCGAGGAGCCCGTGCGTGTGGATCCCGGCCTCGTGCGAGAACGAGTTGTACCCGACGAGCGCCTTGTTGGGCTGGATCGGGACCCCCGAGATCTCCTCGACCAGCTGGGAGAGCTCGTACAGTCGTTGGGTCCGAAGTCCCGTGCGCACGCCGTACAATCGCTCGAGGAGGAGGGCGACCTCCTCCAGCGCAGCGGTCCCGGCGCGCTCTCCGAGCCCATTGACACAGGTATGGGGGGACGTCACACCGATCTCCAGCGCCGCGAGCGTGTTCGCCGTCGCGAGGCCGAAGTCGTTGTGGCAGTGCACGGAGAGGTCCTTCGGTCGTACCCGGCGTTGGAACTCCTCGATGTACCAACGGAACGTGAGCGGGGTCATGATGCCCACGGTGTCCGAGATCACGAGCCGGTCCGCGCCGGCGTCCTGCACGTCGCGGTACAGGCGCTCCACGAAGTCGAACGGGGCGCGCACGGTGTCCTCCGTGACGAACGCGACGTGGAGACCGGCATCCTTGGCCTGGCGGACGCAGGCCACCGAGGCCTTGCGGACCTCCCCCTGGGTCATCTTCAGCTTGTAGCGCAAGTGGACCCTGCTGGCAGCCACGAAGATCGCGATGTGGCTGACCCCGCTGCGAACGACCGCGTCGATGTCGCCAGGGACCGTGCGGGCGGAGGCGAGGATCTTGGATTTCAGCCCCGCGTGCGCGAGGAGATCGACCGCCCGGGCCTCCTCCGCCGAGACGACCGGGATCCCCGCGTCGATCACCGGCACGCCGATGTCGGAAAGCACCTCGGCGATCCGGAGCTTCTCCTCCGGGGTGAAATGCACACCGGGCGTCTGTTCTCCGTCCCGGAGCGTCTCGTCCCAGAAGACGAGGGGGTCGGCGAAGTGTCGATTGGGTGCGGTAGCGTGGTGGTAATCCTCTACCAGCCGTTCGCGGGCCACGACCTCAACGACTCGGGATTTCAGATAAACTTGTCGTAATTGTGACGCAAGCCGGGCGCCGAAAGTGGGGAACGGGACCCTCGACCGGGTCATCCGTTAAATACGAGGGGGGTCTCGATTCGGCGAGAACCGGGGCGGTCCGCCGCCGGATTCACAACGATGACAACCCCCGCAAGCCGCACCGAAGCCCTATCCACCGAGCCGATCCCGTCGCCCGACGCCCCTCCTCGGCAGCTTTCCGACATCAGCGTCATGATCGGCGGGCAGGGCGGCGACGGGACCCTGACGGTCTCCGATCTGCTGGGCCGCTACTTCCTCAAGCTCGGACTGTACGTCTACACGTCCCGCAACGTCCTCTCGCGGATCCGTGGGGGACATGCGGACGCCTCCATCCGCGCCTCCCGGAACCCGATCCTCGCGATCAAGCCCGATGTCGACGTCCTCCTCGCCTTCGATGAGAACGCGATCGAGATCGGCCGCCCGGAGCTCGGCCCGGAGGGGATCGTTCTGTACGACTCCACCGGTTCGGCCGCCGACGTGCCGAACGCCTACGGTTTCCCGTTCGCGACGCTGGTCGGAGGCCAGGTCGGCCAACCGATCTACAAGAACACCGCCGCCTACGGTGCGATCAGCGTGCTGCTCGGGTTCGATCCGACTACCGCCCGTAAGGTCATCGAGGAGCGGTTCACTCGGCGCGGCGACGAGGCGCTCGCCAAGAACCTGAAGGCGCTCGAGATCGGTCGCCAGGCGGCGCTCGCGGTCCCCGGGTTCGCCGACCGGTGGCACGTGCAAGAAGGCGAGGCGCACGGCCAGATCCTGACGATCGGGAATCAGGGGGTGGCTCTCGGGTTCGTGGTCGGAGGCGGCCGTTTCTTTGCGGGGTACCCCATTACTCCCGCGACCGAGGTGATGGAGTACCTCCAACGATACCTCCCTCCGTTCCAAGGGGTCGTGCGGCAGGCCGAGGACGAGCTGGCGGCCGTCAACATGATCATCGGCGCGGCGTACGCCGGCGCGCGGGTGATGACCTCGACGAGCGGCCCCGGCCTCTCGCTCATGACCGAAGGGATCGGCCATGCCGGCGCCGCCGAGATCCCCATCGTGATCGCGGACTGCGCTCGCGTCGGTCCTTCCACGGGCCAGCCGACCCGTCACGAACAGTCCGATCTCGCCCACCTCGCGAACCTCGGCCATGGTGAGTTTCCGCGGTTCATCATCGCGCCGGGAACGCCCCTGGAGTGCTTCCAGCTCACCGTCGAGGCCCTCAACATCGCCGACAAGTGGCGAGCGCCCGTGATCCTCCTGCTCGATCAAGCGCTGTCTCAGAACACGACGACGAGCCCCCCGTACGACCTCCACGACGTCCACCTCGTACGCGGAAAGCGCCTCTCCGGGGCCGACGTGGCGGCGATGAGCGAATACAAGGGGTATGCGTTCACGGACGGCAGCGGGACCCCGATCGCCCCCCCGGGAACGCCGGGGATCTGGAGTCAGGTCACCGGCAACGAGCACGACGAATGGGGGCACGTGTCGGTCAATCGCACGAACCGCCTCAAGATGATGGCGAAGCGGATGGGCAAGATGGTGGCGGCCGTCCCCGACCTCCCGGCCGGGAACTACTTCGGCGATCCGGACGCCAAGGTCGGGATCATCGGGTACGGTAGCACGATCGGCCCCATCCTCGAGGCCCAGGCGCGGCTCACGGCCCGGGGGATCCGCACGCGATACTACCAACCCCGCACCCTTTGGCCCGTGCCGGGCCACGAGCTCGATCCGTTCCTGAAGGGGGTCGACGTCGCCTACGTGGTCGAGAACAACTACACCGGGCAGTTCGCGCGGCTCGTCCGCGAGACCGTCCCGTGGCACCACGCCAAGCTCCGGTCCATCTTGCGGTACGACGGCCTGTCGTTCCGGTCGCCGGATATCGTCGGTCCGATCGCGGAGGGGAAGTAACATGGTCCAATCCGCGAAGCCGGTCGCACCGATCTGGTGCCCCGGATGTGGGGACTTCGCGCTCCTCGCGTCCGTCAAGAAGGCCGCCGCCGATCTGAAGATCCCGTCCCACGAGCTCGTGCTCGTCGGCGGCATCGGATGCGCCGGATCGATCCACAACTTCCTCGAGATCAACGGCCTCCACGCGCTCCACGGGCGTCTCCTCGCCCAGGCGATCGGCGTGAAGCTCGCGAACCCGAACCTCACGGTCTTCGCCGCCGGAGGCGACGGGGACGGCTACGCGATCGGGATGGGCCACTTCATCCACGCGTTCAAGAAGAACGTCTCGATCCTCTATCTCGTCATGAACAACGAGACCTACGGGCTCACGAAGGGCCAGCCTTCTCCGACGAGCCAGATCGGCTTCGAAGGGAACATCGAGAAGCCGTTCGATGCGATCCTCACCGCGCTGTCGATCCCGGCGCCGAACTTCATCGCGCGAACCTTCTCCGGCGATCCGAAGACCCTCACGGTCGTGCTCAAGGAGGCGCTCGAGTTCAACCGTGCGCACCGTGGGTTCGCCTTCATCGAGGACCTCTCTCCCTGCGTGACGTACAACGACCAGTACAAGATCTGGCGGGAGAAGGTCGTGGACGTCAGCACCCTGCCCGGCTACGATCCGACGAACCGCCAGGTGATGTTCCGCCTGTGCATGGAGACGATGGACCGGGGGAAGATCCCGATCGGCGTGATGCACCGGCCGAAGGAAGGGATTCCCCTCGACCCCGCGCTCGAGACGCGCGTTCTACCGGCCGGCAGCGTCGGACCCGCGCGGGTCGAGATCGGGATCGAGCCGAACATGGCCGCGTACACGAAGATGTTGCGCAGCGTCGGCTAGGACCCGCACCCCCTTTCCGCCGCGACGGTTGTCTCCGGCGCGATGTGGATCGGGATCGACGACACCGATAGTCCCCGGGGGGGCTGCACCACGCACGCCCTGACCGAGGTCGTTCGCGTCGCCCGGGAACTGGGAATCGATCCGATCGGCGACCCCCGCCTCGTCCGTCTCAATCCCAACATCCCCTGGAAGACCCGCGGGAACGCCGCGCTCAGCGCCCGGTTCGGCATCGGCCGAGGCCCGCGCCGACGTTGCGGGTCGATCGGAGGGCGGCCGGTCTGGGCGTTCGACCGAGGCGCACGCCTCGCGCGCGTGCAGCAGGCCGAGCTGGTCGAGGCCGCATGGGCGGCGGTGCTGGACGCCTCCCGCTTGGGCGATGCCGGCACCGATCCGGCGCTGGTCGCCTCCGCACGACGACTGCCGTCCTCGCTATACTGGACGGCCGTGCGCAGCGTCGTGCGACCCGAGGACGTTCGCTCGACCCTCGAGGGACTCGGTGCGACGGTCCGGATCCACGGCAGCGACCGGGGCGTGGTCGGAGCGGCGGCGAGCGCCGCGTGGCCCGAAGCCCACCCCACGTGGGAGCTCCTGGCCTACCGCGACCCGGCGCGGGCGGATCGGCGACGCGAGGTCGATCCCGCATCGGTCCGGCGCGCGCAGGAACGCTATCCGGACCTGTTCTTGTGCACCGACCCGGCGACCCGGCGGCTGCTGGTCAGCCCTCACACCCCGTGCCCGATCCTCTTCGGTCTACGCTCGCGACGGCGCGAGTCCCCGCTGCGGGCGTTGGCCTCGATCCGGTCCGAACCGGTCGAGCGGTGGATGCTCTTCTGCACCAACCAGGCGACCGGCGATCACCTCACGGTCCGGCGCGCCGCGTCGCTGGCCCCGTACGAGAGCGGGCGCATCGAAGGGACCGTAGGGAGGGACCCGACCACGCTCCGGGGGGGCCACGTGCACTTCCAGATCACCGACCCCGGCGGGACCGACCTCGATTGCATGGCGTTCGAACCGACGAAGACCCTGCCCGCGGTCGCACGCTCGTTGCGACCCGGGGATCGCGTCCGGGTCTGGGGCGGCCGCTCCGCCGATCCCACACTTCGCGTCGAGGGGATCGAGATCCTCGAGCGCGGTCCCCGGAGCACGCGCGCCCGCCCTCTCTACTGTGCGGACTGTCGACGGCGCGCCCGGTCGCTCGGGACCGGACGTGGGTATCGCTGCCCCCGGTGCCACGCGCGGTGGCCGCCGGAGGCCGCGCGCCGCGAAGCGATCGCGCCGGAGTTCCCGGTCGGTGTGTACCACCCGACGCCGTCCGCGCGCCGACACCTCGCCCCCCTCGGCCCCGAGCCCGGGATCGGCCCGCGGCCTCCCAATACATAAGTACCGAACCCCCGCTCCACCGATCGTGCCGTTCGCTCCCCTCCGTGGATTCCGGGACTACGTTCCCCCCGAAGCCGGGGCGCGGTCCGAACTGTTGCGCCGGATGCGGGCTGCCGCGCGTCGGTCCGGCTTCTCCGAGCTCGAGACCCCCAGCGTCGAACCGCTCGAGCTGTACAAGGTCAAGAGCGGAGAGGAGATCACGCAGCAGACCTGGGCGTTCCGGGACAAGGGCGATCGCGAGGTGGCACTCGCGTCCGAGACGACCCCGTCGCTCGCACGGATCTACGCCGAGCGGGCGAAGTCGGAGCCGCTGCCCGTCAAGTGGTTCACCGTCCAGAAACACTGGCGCTACGAAGAGCCTCAGGCCGGTCGGACCCGCGAGTTCTCCCAGTTCAACCTCGACATCCTGGGGGTCGCCGGGATCGAAGCCGAGGTCGAGACCCTGGCGACGGCCGCGCTGATCTTGGACGACACCGGCGCCGCCGGGCTGTATGCGTTCCGGATCAACGACCGCGCCCTCGCCGAAGGGCTCGGACGGCATTTCGGCGCGAAGGATGGAGGAACGTACTTGCGGGCGATCGATCGGTACCGGAAGTCCTCGCCGCGAGAGTTCGCCGCGGGGCTCGAGGCCGCCGGGATCCCTCCGGAGCAGCGCGCGGAGATCACCCAGCTGTTCGACTCGGTCGGCGCCGGCGTCGCGCCGTCGGCCCTCGAGCCGTTCCTGGAGCGGCTGGAGGCGTTCGGTCTGGACGCCGAGGCCCGTGCCGGTATCGGACGACTGCGCGCGCTGATGCGGCTCGCCGAGCCGGCGGGGATCTCCGATCGCGTGGTCCTTGATCCGACGGTCGTACGCGGTCTTGCCTATTACACGAGCACGGTCTTCGAAGCGTTCGCGCGGGACGCGGGCATGCGATCGCTGTTCGGCGGGGGGCGGTACGATCGGCTGATCGAACTGTTCGGTGGTCCGCCGACCCCCGCCTGCGGGCTCGCGATCGGCGACCAGACCCTCGAGCTGCTCCTCAAGGAGCACGGCCGCTGGCCCGAGGGCGAACCGGCCCTCGACACGTACGTTGTGACGGTATCCACCGAGTTCCTACCGGACGCGATTCGTCTCGTGCGCGAGCTGCGGTTGAACGGCGTCTCCGCCGACACGGATCTGCTCGGCCGGTCGATGTCCCGGCAGCTCAAGGAGGCGGCGCGCCACCGTGCCCGCCGGGCGCTGATCCTCGGGCCGCAGGAGGCGGCCCGTGGTGCGGTCGTGGAGCGTGACCTCGCGACGGGGAGCCAGCGGGAGATCCCGCGGGGCGAGGCTGCACGACCGGGGTGAGCGACTCTAGCTGATCGGCGTCCCACAGGAGGATCCCCGGGGGAGATTCGCCCTCTTCGATGTACCCGTACCAATACACGACCGCCCCTTCCCCGAAGATCTCGGTGTACGGCGCGAGCTGGCGCTTCAGGTTCTTGCGCAGCTCGACGTCGTCCCCGAAGTTCGCCTTCGATTCGATCCACTTGATCTTCTGACCGAGGAAGACGATCGGATCGTCCAAGAGGGCATCCGGGGTCTTCTGGAACTTGCCCCGGAGGTCCTTCTCCGTCTGGTAGCCGATGCCGTGCTTCTCGAGCCAGCGGTACAGTCGGTCCTCGCCCTTGATCCCCCGCTCCCGCTGGAGCTCCATCCCCCGCGGGGAGTAGATCATGTCGGCGGCGAGGAGCTCCTCGACCTCGTGCCGCAGGCGGGCGTCCGGCGCCGACTCGGGGTGGAGGAACGAGCCCCACACGTGCTTGCGCGGGACCCCCAGACCCTTCATGATGATCTGGCCGGCGAGAACGGGCGGGAACCGCCACTCGCGGGAGATGTCGAGCATGGTGCGGCCGCGCTTCCATTCCCCGAGCACGCGGGGCAGCTGGTGTTGGACGGGGTAGAAGCGCCGGGTCGCGTCGCGCGTCACTCGGTGGGTATGGATGACGAAGAGGAGCTCCTCGTCGCGATGTTCGTCGTGGGCGAGGCGGTGCACGTCGTCGAGCGTCGCTAGAGCGTCATACAGTCGACGGTAGGTAGGGCGATCCATGGGAAGCCGAAAAGTCCTCCGGACGATTCGATCGGTCCAGTCGCGGTGGGGCTTAAGGCTATGGCCGGCCGCCCGCAGTCCCGTGCGAAGGTTCGTCTCGCCGGTCGGTCCCGACCGTTCTCAGCCGATCTTCAGGAGGGGGACGGGCAGGCGCTTGTGGCGGTTGAGCTCCACGCGATCGACGATCCCCCGGACGGTCTCGAGCGGGAGGGCGGTCTCCCGCGCGATCTCTCCCACGCTCCGCGTCCGCTCGATGCCCATCAGGATCCGATCGATCTCGGCGTACCCGAGACCGAGATCGGCCTCGTCGGTCTGATCCTCCCACAGGCCCGCGCTCGGGGGGCGTTCGCGAACCGGCACGGGGAGGTCGAGCTTCGCCGCCAGCGCGCGCACCTGTGTCTTGTACAGATCTCCGATCGGCAGCAGATCGACGCCGCCATCTCCATACTTCGTGAAGTAGCCGAGGAGCAGCTCCGACTTGTTCCCGGTGCCGAGGACGATCCGGCGCCGCTCGCGGGCCAGCGCGTAGAGCGTGGTCATGCGGATGCGGGCCTTGGTGTTGCCCCACGTGACCCGGTCGACCACGTCGGGTAGGGCCTTCCGGAACGCCTCCTCCATCGGGGCGATCCCGATCGTTCGCCGTTCGATGCCGAGCGCGTCGGCGTACGACTCGGTCTCCCGGCGGAGCGGTTCGGCGAACGGCGCGTCGGGGAGGAGCACGCCGAGCACGCGCTCCCTTCCGAGCGCGTCGCGGGCGAGACGGGCTACGAGCGCGCTGTCGATGCCTCCGGAGAGGCCGATC
>JBEKEW010000010.1:0-18098 GCA_050013635.1 Thermoplasmata archaeon
AGCCCGATCGTGGGCTCCTGGGCGAAATAGATGACCATGTAGAATCCCATGAACATCACCGCGCCGGCGACGAGCATCGCGAAATCCACCTTCAGGATGCTTCCGACCTCCGGCAGGTGGATCTCGAAGAGCGGGTTCGTGACGTGCCGTTCCGCAACGACCAGGGCGACGGCGAATATCGCGGATAGGGCGAACAGCGTGATCGTAGCCGTCGAAGTCCATCCGAGGATCCCGCCTTCGCTGATCGCAAGCAACAACATGGTGATCGTGAGCCCGAAGATCGAGAGACCGACGTAATCGATCCTCTCCCGGGTCAGCTGGGTGGACTCGCGCGCCACGAGGTAGAGCAAGAGGGTCAACACGACCGCGAACGGGGCGAGGAGGTTGTAGTTCGTCTGCCAGCTGAACGTCTGCGTGATGTACGCCCCACCGATCAGTCCGATCGCGGCTCCCACTCCGTTCATCGACGTGATGAGGCCGACCGCCACCGGCACCCGCGCCGCGACGGCCTCGTCGTGGATCAGCGAGATCGCGAGCGGGAACATCGCCAGGCCGAGTCCCTGGACGGCCCGGAACACCAGCAGGCTGGGGAGGTTCCAAGCAAAGCCGTCCAGGATCACGGCGATGCTGTAGGCGAGCATCACGAAGGTCAGCATTCGCTTCTTGCCGTAGAGGTCCCCCAACTTGCCGAAGAGGGGGACCGAGATCGCGCCGACCAACAGGTAGATCGCCGGCACCCACGATATGTCGGCCGCATTGCTGCCGAACTGGGCCTGGATGGTCGGGAGCGCCGGGATCAGCATCGATTCGCTGAACGAGACCAGGAGCGCCGTGCAGGTGAGCAGGGCGAGGGCGGTGCCGGTCATCAGGGGCCGAGGCGCGGTCGGGTGCGGGGCGGCGGAAGCGACCGGCGATCCCTCTCCCGCGTGCTCCAGGAGGGTCCCAGCTGAGCCGGTGGCGCGTTCGGGCGCACCCATACTCGTCGTCCGCGCCAGACGCGGGCCCCTGTTAAGCCGCTCGGCGACCGAGCAGCGATGCGGTTGTCGCCCGTCCGGATCACGATGGGCGGGGCCGGGCAGAACCGACGCAGCCCGCGATGGTCGGACCTGAAGTGGGAGTGGGTCCGTTGGCCCAGGGCGAGATCCCGGAACCGGCCTCTCTCCCGAGGTCGGTGGGTCTGGCGCGCCCCCCGACCGGGGAACGTGGGCGCGGCCAGATTTGAACTGGCGACCTTCACCGTGTCAGGGTGACGTCATAACCGCTAGACTACGCGCCCGCGCGGCGAGCCACCAAGGCGGCGCACTTATGCCTGTCGGAACCGGCGAAACCGGTGTCGCACCTCACCCGTACCCGTCGGGGTACTGGCGCGGGTCGGACTGCTCATTCCAGGTATAGTATCCCATCGACTGACGCTGGGCTTCGGTCGCTTCCTTTTGCATGCCGCCCTGCAGCGATCCGTACGCTTCCTTGATCTGCTCCTCGATCGGCCGAGCGCGCACGAGGGCCTCCCGGATGTTCTTGGCCTCGATCACGGGGCTGCCCGATATCGCCGCGAAGTCGCCCGCGGTCCGAAGGAGGCCTCCGAGCTCCCGTAGGCGCAGGGTGAGCGCGTTCCGACGCCCGTCGATCGCCTCGGCACGGCGGTGGGCTTCCTGCACGAGCACCTCGACCGCCTCGCGGGAGGCCGGCCGGATCCGGCCGTCCGCAGCGATCTCCTGCGCGCAGAACTGGGCGAGCTTCAGGCGGTTGGAGGGGGTGTCGGGCATCGCGGTCTCGAGCAGGACCTCGTAGCCGCTGCCGGCGATGCGTGAGCGGAGCGGGGAGAGGATGCGGTGCATGTCTTGGATGTTCGCCGCGGCGACGAGGATGAAGTCGCACGGGACGGCGTCGACCCGCACGGAGGCCCCGGCCGATTGCGGGTTGCGTCCGCTGATCGGGAACCGCTTCTCCTGCATCGCCGTTAGGATGTGACGCTGGAGGTACCCGAGGTGGGGGAGCTCGTCCAGGAACAGCACTCCTTCGTGCGCTTCGTGGATGGCGCCGGGAATGACCCGCTCATACGGAGGGGAGCCCAGCTGGGGGTGGCCGCCGTAGGGGTCGTGCCGGACATCGCCGAGGAGCTCGGTCTCGCTCGCGCCGGTCGCCATCACGAAGGTATTGCGATCGAGCTTGACCAGGACCTTGCGGGGGCTCTCCCGCTGCTGCTCGCGGCGCCGTTCGAGTGCCCGTTGGTCGAGGACCTTGATCTTTTCGCCGGCGCGCTCGTACGCCACGACCTCCTCCACGCCGTTGCGCGTCCGCGTCGTACGCACCGGCTCCGGGAGGTTCCCGGTCGGGTTGACCGTGATCTCGAGGATCCCTCCGACGATGTCGCGGAACGGGTTGCCGCTTCCCCCCGTGGGTGGGACACTCACCTTGGGATTGTTGCAGCTCGGGCAGAACCGCTCCAACGGCAGCGAGTAGAACCCGCACCGGGAGCACCGGTAGCCGAGTCGCTCGGCGACGGACGCCGGGGCCTCTTTCGGGTCGATCAGCTCGCCCTCGGTGGTGCGGTCGGCCTCGCGCTCCCGATAGACCTCGTCACGGACGACGATCTCGACGGTGGGACGCTCCGGGTTTTCCGGATTGTGGACGACGCGGACCTCGGTCTTCGGCCGCTCGAGATGGAGCGCGAGCGCCTGTGCGGTCATCGACTTGCCGATGCCGGCAGGTCCGACCAGAAGCAGGTGGCGCCGCTGGAACGCGGCGATGCGGGCGATCTCGACGGCCTTCTCCTGCCCGATCACCCGATCGAGCGGATCGGTCGGGATTGCGATATCGGCCGTTGTCTCGATCTCCGCGATGGAGACGAGGGGCTTGCGAGAGGAATCGCTGGCGTCGGCCATGGGAGTATACAACGCCCGGCCGGGTGTAAAAGGTTGGCCGTGGCGTCTCCTCCGTCGGGAAGAATGCACGTTCCCCCGCGACCCGGTGGGGGCGATCGCGACCCCGGCGGCGATCGGCCGCTACCGAGGGGGGTCCCGAGCGGTCCCGTCGAGGGGATCCGCTCGGGAAACGGGTGGGGCCGTGCCTCTAGCGCGCGCCGCCCAGGTCCTGGCGCGTGAAGATGCGGACGTTCTCCGGCATCTTCCCGACCGGGCCGAGGCGCGACGCGACGACGGTTCCGATGCCCTTCTCTTGGGCGACGTCCAGCAGCCGCTGGCTGATGATGCCGTCAAAGATCAACGCTTTCGCGGGGTTCGGGTACGCCACCAGGAAGTCGATCATGTCCTTGACGGGAGCGTCGTGGACCACGGCGTCATCGGGACCGATGACCAGGAACTTCGACGCGTTCTCAATCCCTCCGAGAAGTTCGAAGTAGTGCTGCAGCTCCGGGGTCAGCGTCACCGGAGGTGGAGGAGGTGGGGGCGGCAGGGCGCGCGGGACCGGCACCGCTCGGTGCTCCTCCCGGCGGGGCGGGCCGCGCTCGTCGCGCGAGCCTCGATCTTCCCGTCGATCGGGTCGTCCGCCGCCTTCCGGACGGGGACCCTCACCGCGGTCCTCCATCGGGCCGCGGGTCGCTCCGGTCGAGTCGAATCCCGTCATCTCCAGGTACTGGTTGATCGGGATCTTGTTGCGCAGGCATTTCACGAGCTGCTTCTGCGTCAGTTCCTCGACCTCGCTCCCGCGGGGAGCGCGGGCGACGAAATCGAGGTCCATCGTTTGCAACATCTCGCGCAGGATCAGCTCGCCGGCACGGTCCCCATCCGTGAAGGCCGTGACCGTCTTTCCGCGCGACAGGTCCTTCACCGTCTGGGGGACGCTCGTCCCTTCGACGGCGATGACGTTCTTGATGCCGCACTGGAGCAGGTTGAGAACGTCCGAGCGGCCTTCCACCACGATCAAGGCGTCGGCCTGATCGATGTTCGGACCCGCGGGGAGGTGCTCCGGCCCGTAGGTCGTGATCTCCTCCACCTGGACCGCCTTGCGGACGGCCTCGGTCAGATCGAGACCGACGCCCTTGGACTCATCCTGCAGGCGCGTGAGGATCTCCTTCGCCCGCTCTACGACCTTTTGCCGCTTCGAAATGCGGATGTCCTCGACCGATACGACCTCGATCTTGGCCCGGCACGGGCCGATGCGGTCGACGGTCTCGAGGCCCGAAGCGAGGATCGCGGTCTCGACTTGGTCGAGCGAGGAGGCGATGATGATCTCCCCTTCGCTCTTGCCCTTGCGGCTGTCGATCTCGACCTCGATTCGGCCGATACGGCCGGACTTCTGCAGGTCGCGGAGATCTAGCTCCTCTCCGAGGAGTCCTTCGGTCTGTCCGAACACGGCACCGACCACGTCGGGTTTGTCGATGACACCCTCGGCGGCGATGTGGGCTCGGATCTGGTACTTGGCGGCGCTGGGATCGTTCGTCATTTCTGGTATTTCTCCGTTGGCGAAAGGCGTTCTCCCGCATACGGGAGCGTTGGTCCGAAGCGGATCTCAGAGGAGGGTAGCCACGTCGCCGAAACAATCGCGGAGCCTACGACCAGAACCAGGGTGGAGCATGAGTCGTGATTCCGTGAGACGAGTCGACATGAGGATACTTCCTCGGATTCCGTCTCCGGGTGCCTTTCGACCGTATGGAGCCGGGGGTGGTATTTAAGCGACGCGCGGACCGTGACCGTGCCCCTTCCCCCGGCGTGCTACGGGCTCGCCCGCCCGCCGCGATCGCCCCGGAACCCCGAAGATCCCCGTCGTCGGTAGGACCGGCGGAGCCGCCGGCCGAACGAACGGAGAGGCCCCGGGGGCGGTGTCTCGACGGCCGGCGCCCCCAGCGCACGGGAGCGTCCGGGTCCGGGATTCGCTCGGGGTCGGTCGCGGGGACGCCCCGGGCGCGCCCGTCCCACGGCGCCCGCAAGGGAGTCCCGCGAGACACGGGAGCGAAACGCGCGACCGAACCCCGGAGTGGGTCCTACGGCCCGTCCTGTCGGAGGGCCTCCGCCGCGGATCCAGGAATCATTGCGGAGGGGAGCGCTTCCAGCGCGCCCTGCATTTATTATAACCGGGTCCCCTACCACGATTGGAGTCACACACTCATGCCCCGAGGAAAAGCCCGAAAGGTCGTTCGCGATCCGCGCCCCGAAGTTCCCGCCGAGAGCGCTATGCCTGACGACGATTTCGTGGGATCGTTGCGGCACGAGCTGGTCCGCGCGCAGGCGGCCGCCATCGCCAAGCCGGCCGAGGACCTCTCGCACCGGGCCGAGCTCAATCGTCGCCTGCTCCAGGACCTCTGGGAGATCCACAACCAGTTCGAGGAGATCTCCGTCCACCTGATGCTGGAGCCGTCGGCGACCCTGTTCGCGACGTTCCTCGAGTACCCCACGAACTTCTCCTTCAAGGACAACTTCGATTTCGGCTCGGTCACCACCATCGAACTCGCGGATCGAGCGGCCGGCTGGGTCGGGTTCTCGCTCCGCTTCTGGTACTACCGGGATGCGGAGGGCAAAGGCCGCCTGCGGGGGATCTTTGAATGGACGGACGGAGAGTCCTATCACCGGTACTCGGGGTGGATGCGCTCGATGAGCCAGGCGATCCTGTACGATGCCTCCGAGTCCGACGTGAACCTCAAGGAATTGCACAAGGTGCTCCGTGATGTCGTCGTCCAGTGGTACGGCGCGCATCTCGACCGCACTCCGGAAGGGTTCGTCCAGCACCTGCGACAGAAGTACCCGAAGGGGACTTCCTACGCGAAGGAATCGTACCGCTAGGGCGAACGGCCCGGGCGTCCGCCCCGGGCGGAATGGTTGAAATAACGCACCCTCCTAGCACCGTCGCTCGGCGCCGGCCGATGTGCGCACCGGCCGTCGTCGTGCGTTCTCAGGCGGTGGCATGGCGACAACGGACCTTCGGGGGCACCTCGTCGCCTACTTCGAGGGCCAACACAAGCTCGTCGAGACCGACGCCCTCGCGCTGTTGCTCACCGACCGCCAGCCGCTCGTCCTCTCCCAACAGGTCCTGGATGGCTGCGGCACGAACTCGCCGCTCGTCACGCGGGAGATGGTCGAACGGACGATCGAGCTCCGTCGGGAGTCTCGCAGGGTCGCCCGCGCCGCCCCGGCCGTCTCCGCACCGGAGCCATCCGTCGACCCCACGATTGCCGCACCGTTCGTCCTGCTCGGCGAAGGGTTCTCCCCACCGGTCCCGAACCGCGATCCGCTGGAGGCGTATGGGGCGCTCTTTGCGTCGCGCTACCAGATGCTGGCCCGCCTGCTGCGCGGTCGACCCGGTCTGTCGAACCTCCGCCCGATCCGCGAGCTCCGGTCTACGGAAGCCGAAGCGTCGATCGTCGCGATGATCCGAGAGGTCCGCGAGGTGACCGCGAAGCGGATCGTCGTCCTCACGGTCGAGGATCCGTCCGGATCCATCGACCTCTTGGTCCCGAATGACGCGTTCGTGGGTCGGGGAACTTTCCTCCCGGACGAGATCGTCGGGTTCACGCTCAAGCTCGCGCGCGAGCCCGGGAGGATGCACCGCGTGACATCGATCGAGCGCCCCGACGTCCCGCCCGGGCGCGCCGTGCGCCGGTCGGACCGACCCTCCTGCACGCTGTTCCTCTCCGATCTCCACATCGGGAGCCGGTCGTTCCTTTCCGGGTCATGGGGGAAGCTCGTCGACTTCCTGTACGGCCGCGGTCCCTACGGAGAGCTCGCGGGAACGCTCGAGCACGTCGTGATTGCCGGCGACCTCGTGGACGGCATCGGGGTCTATCCGGATCAGGAGCGGGACCTGGCGATTCCGGACGTGGTCGAGCAGTACGCCGAGCTCGGCCGCCGTCTGCGCGAGCTACCGGAACGGCTCTCGATCATCGTGGTGCCCGGGAACCATGATGCGGTCGCGCCGGCGGAACCGCAACCCGCGCTCTCGGCGGCGATGGCCGCCCAGCTACCGACGAGCGTCCGTTCGCTGGGCAACCCATCGACGTTCGCGCTCCACGGCGTGGTCCTGTCGGCGTACCACGGACGGGGGTTCGACGAGCTGATCCCGGCGATCCCCGGCGCCTCCTACAGCCGGCCGACGGACGTGATGAAGCGGATGCTCCAGATGCGCCATCTCGCACCGATCTACGGGGGACGGACGCCGCTCGCGCCGTTGCCCCGCGACGGGCTCGTGATCGACCCGTTGCCCGACGTCTTCGTTACCGGGCACTCCCATACCTACGGCGTGGACCATTACCGGGGGGTCCTGCTTTTGAACGTCTCCACCTGGCAAGGCGAGACGGAGTATCAGAAGATGCGCAACATCACGCCGGTCCCCGCGCGCGCCGCGATCGTCGACCTCGCAACGCTCGCCACGACCACGCTCAACTTCGCCGGTCCCGAGTGCGTGATGGGGGGACCCGAGGGATGACCCCGTACCCGGTCGATCCCCCCCACGCCCGGGGCCCGATGCGGCTGGTCCTGACGACGTACCCGGATCGAGCCGGGGCGCTCGCTCGGATCGAGGAGGCGCTCGACCAGCGGCTTGCGGTATGCGCGAGCATCCTCCCCATCGATTCGTGGTTCCGGTGGAAGGGGAAGATCGAAACGAGCACCGAGGCGATGGTCCTGTTCAAGACCGTCCCGAAGCGGGTCGGGGCGCTCTTTCGGCTCCTGAAGGAAGGCCATCCGTACGAGGTCCCGGAGATCCTGGAGATCGACATCCCCCGCGTTCATCCCGGATACCTGGAGTACATCGCCCGAGAGATCGACCCGGGCTCGCTGCCCCCACCGCTCGGCGGCGGACCTACGCGTCGGGGAGGACGGAGAGACCGGGGAGTTCGATCCCTTGAACAAACTCGAGCGCCGCCCCGCCACCGGTTGAGAGGAACTGGAAGGAAGCGGTAACCCCCAAGTCGTGGGCGATCCGCGCCGAATCCCCTCCCGCACCGACGTGGTACCCCGGGACGGACGCGAGGTGGGCGAGCACGTCGCGGGTCCCCGCGGCGTACCGTGGATCCTCGGCCTTGCCCAGCGGCCCGTTCCAGAAGACCGTCCTCGAACGAGCGAGCGTTTCGCAGAATCGCACCACGGTCGCGGGCCCGATGTCACGGCACAGGGCGTCCGAGGGCACCGCATCCACACCGACGACGCTCGTCACCGCCGTCCCGGGTCGCTCGACCACGAGATCCGTGGGCAGCACGATCCCGGTCCCTTCGCCGGCCGCTGCGCGATCGAACTCGGTCAGCACATCGTCGAGTCCCCCTTCGATCGGCGTGGCCCCGAGCCGGATCCCCCGGTGGGCGAGGAAGGGGAAGGCGAGGGCCCCCCCGATCGCGAGCGCGTCGGCCCGGCCGAGGAAGCTCGCGAGGAGGGGGAGCTTGTCGGCGACCTTCGCCCCACCGAGGAGGGCTACGTACGGTCGCTCGGGGGCCTCGACGAGCGGGGAGAGCTCGCGGACCTCGCGCTCGACGAGGAATCCGGCGTACGAAGGAAGGCGGCTCGGGACCCCGACGGTGGACGCGTGGGCCCGATGCAGCGTTCCGAAGGCGTCCTCCACGAACAGCTCACCGAGGCGGGCGAGGGCCGCCGCGAAGGCCGGATCGTTCGCCTCTTCGCCCGGGTGGAACCGCAGGTTCTCCAACATCAGGAACTCGCCGTTCGCAAGGCGGGCCGCGCCTTCGATCGCCTGGATCCCGACGATATCGGAGGCGAGCGGGACCGGCTGGCCGAGAAGGGCGCTCAACCGGCGGACCACCGGCTTCAGGGTGAACCGCGGGTCGTGCTTGCCGTCGGGGCGTCCGAGGTGGGTCATCAGGATCGTGCGGGCCCCCGCGGCCCGCAGGTGGTTCAGGGTGGGCAGGGCCTCTTGGATCCGCCGGTCGTCGGCGACCTGGCCGTTCGGGTCCTGGGGGACGTTGAAGTCGACCCGAACGAGCGCCCGTCGACCGCGGAGGCTCGCCGATTGAATCCCGCGCTTGGCCCCCACGACGGACCGGGAGCGACTCCGTCCTAAGAGCGTTATCGTCGCGGGAGCAACGGGGCGCCCGTGCGGTCGCGGATTCGCCCCACGATCCGCTCGGTCGCCGGCAGATCGACCCCGTGGTCGCGGGCGATCTCCAGGAAGACCCCCGAGATCGAGTCGATCTCGGTCGGTCGGCCCCGATCGAGGTCTTGCAGCATGCTGGACCGGTTGCCGGCGGTCGCGCGCACCGTCTCCCACAGCTCGCGCTCGATCTCCTCGTCCGGGAAATCGTATCCGGCCAGTCGCGCAGCGATCAGCGCCTCATGGAGCAGGGTCGTTGCCTGTGCGCGCCAAGGCTCCTCTAGGAGCCGACCGTTGAGGATCCCATGATCGGCGGTGACGGGGTTGATCGCGGCATTGACGACTGCCTTTCGCCAGGCCGCGTGGTCGATCCGAGGGACGTAGCGCACGGGGATGCCCGCCCGCTCGAAGACGGCGGCGAAGCGGCGAACGGAGTCGGCACTGGGACCCGCCTCGGTCGGGTCGGCGAGCCGGATCTCCCCGTCGCCCGGTTGGCGGACGACCCCGGGGGCGACCAAGGTGGCCGGCAGCGTGTTCAGGGCCCGCACCAGCCAGGCGGAGGGGTCGGCCACTCCCCGGACGCGCTGGAGCGCGACCCGGGCCGTGTCTTCCGCTCCGAGTCCGTTTTGCAGCAGCAGCCAGGGGATCGGCCAGGGGAGTTGTCGCGCAGCCTCTCCCGCGGCGAGGGCGAGGTCGAACGTCTTGACCGTCAGGAGGAGGAGATCGGCGGGGCTCTCCGACGGTAGCCGACTCTCCGCGGCGATTCGGAAGGTCCCTTCCACGCGCCCTTCGACCCGGAGCCCGTGGGTCCGGATCGCTTCGACGTGGGCGGCGGTCCCGACGAGCACCACATCGTCTCCGGCCCGGTAGAGCATCGCGCCGAGCAGGCTGCCGATGGCCCCCGCACCGTAGACGACGATCCGCACGGCCGCGGCTACCCCAGCTTCCGCAGCATGTCGCGAACGCCCGGGGTCCGACCCCAGTCGCTCTTGAGGAGGTGGAGGAGCCCCTCGTAGTACCGGACCTGCTCGCGAGCTTGGCGGATCTGCAGCGTGAGGTATTCCTCCTCACGACGCAACCGCAGGATCTCCGCCTCGAGCTCCGCACGCTCGGCGGAGAGCGCGACGTTCCTACCGGCCAAACGGGAAATTCCGTGCGGCATGTTCCGAATCGAGGTGCGTTTCGGCCGGACCAACGGCAAAATCGCGCAGGTGCGCGATGTCCTTCTTGACCCGCGAGAGTTGGCGTTCCATGCGACGGCGCTGTTCCCGCGCCTCTCGCAGGCCCTCTTGCAGCCGTTCGACGCGGCTGCGCCACTTGTCCCGCTCCTGGATGCTCAGAAGGAAGGTGTCGATATCCGGCACGATGCGAGGCCACCGGCCGCGACCCGAATCAACCTTTCGGCGGAGGACGAACCCGCCCCGGAGGGGGGAGGTTTAAGCCCGGCGAGGGTACCGATGGTGGGGGAGAGGGCCGTGGTCGGATTGTCCAAGATCGCCGTGCTCGGCGCGGGGAACATCGGGGGCTCGCTCGCCCAGCGACTGGCCGAGGCGGACCTCGCCGAGGAGGTGGTCCTCATCGACATCGTGGAAGGGCTACCGCAGGGCAAGGCGTTGGACATCCAGGAGTCGGCCCCGATCGTCGGGTTCTCGACCCGTGTCCGGGGGAGCACGTCGCTCGACGCCATCGCCGGAGCCGATGTTGTGGTCGAGACCGCAGGGCTCGCTCGAAAACCCGGGATGAGCCGCTCCGACCTGCTGACCAAGAACGCCGGCATCCTACGGGGCCATGCCGAGGCCGTACGGGCCCAGGCACCCCAGGCGACCGTCGTGGTCGTGACGAACCCGGTCGACGTGATGACGTACTACTTCCGGGAGGTCAGCGGATTCGCCCCCCAGCGTGTGTTCGGGGAATCCGGGACGCTCGATACGGCCCGATTCCGCACGTTCGTCGCGGAGGCCCTGGGCGTCGCGCCGAGGGACGTAACGGGGTTCGTGCTCGGGACCCATGGGGATACGATGGTGCCGATCCTATCGTTGACGAGTGTGAGCGGGGTCCCGTTGACCCGGCTCATGCCTCCCGAGAAGCTCGCGGCGATTGTCCAGCGGACCAAGCAGGGCGGCGGGGAGATCGTCAATCTGCTGAAGACGGGGAGCGCGTACTTCGCACCGACCGCATCTCAGGCCGAGCTCGTGCGCGCGATCGCCCTGGACGAGCACCGCCTGCTTCCGGTGACGGCCCATCTCAACGGTGAGTTCGGGGAGAAAGGGGTGTACGTCGGGGTTCCCGTCGTGCTCGGGCGCTCGGGGGTCGAACGTGTGGTCGAGGTCGACCTGACCCCGTCCGAGCGGACGGCATTCCAGGCGAGCGTGAAGGCGGTCCGGGAAGATCTCGCTCTCTTGGAGCAGATGCCCAAGTAGGGGCGGGCGACAGTGTTGCGGAGGGTCAAGGAGGAAGGATCTATGTCCGAGGAGATGGGAAGCACAGGAACCGGCCGAGGGCCCGAGGTCATCGAGATCAAGCAGCGTCTCGCGACGCTCCGTTACACGACCGACTCCAAAGACCACGCCCACATCACGGTGCGACCGGAGATCTGTGCTCCGTGCCCGCACTCCTTCTGCACGGTCGTCTGCCCGGCGAAGTGCTACGAACGGATCGAGGGGAGGCTGGTCTTCCGGTACGAGGACTGCGTCGAGTGTGGTGCGTGCGATGTCGCCTGCGATCAGGGATCGGTGACGTGGACGATGCCGCGAGGACCGTACGGCATCCGGTACCGTTTCGGCTGACCGATCTTCGGTACACCGTTCCACTGAAGGGCTAAGTTCAAAGCCTGCCGCCCGCGTCGAATGCGGGGGTTCTCCCGAGACCGGCGATGTCCACCGACGGGGTGCCGAGCGCGTTGTTCCCGTACCGCCCCCGGGCCGGTCAGGAGGAGATCCTCCGCGAGATCGGTCGGATCGCGGAGACCGGGGGTCCCCTCCTGGTCCATGCGCCGACCGGCTCCGGGAAGACCGTCGCGACCCTCGCCCCGCTGCTCGAGCACGCCGAGAAGGCCGATCACAAGATCCTCTACCTCGTTCGCACCCACGCCCAGGAGGTCCAGGTCCTCCAAGAGGCCCGCGCGATCTCCCATCGGCTCGAGCGCCCTCTCCGATCGATCGGGCTGCAGGGGCGTGGGCGCCGATGCATCCTGCTCGAGAACGTCGCCGAGATGAAGGGGGCAACGGCCGAAGAGCACGGGAAGCTCTGCGGGGATCGTAAGCGGGCGACGGAGCGGGGGTTCCGTGAGGGGAACCCGCTCCTCCCCCTTCCCGAACCTCCCGACGGAGCGTCCGTCGATGTGATCGATCTGGTCGATCTCGACGGGTGCGTCTACTACGCCCGGGTCCTCCAGGCGGACCTGGAGAGCCAGGTCGAACGTCTCGCCTCGAAGTACCCCACGCCGCGCGAGTTTGAGGAGTACTGCCGCGCCGAGAATCTGTGCCCGTACGAGCTATCGAAGAAGCTCATTCCCCCTTCACGCCTTATCACCGCCCCGTACGCGTTCTTCTTCCATCCCCACGTCCGCCGGTCGCTGTACTCCTGGCTGGGAGTCGGGCCCGAGCGTGTCGATCTGGTCATCGACGAGGCGCACAACCTCCCAGAATACCTGCGCGAGACCACGACCGTATCGCTCCCGCTGACCTCGGTGCGCCACGCCCGAGGCGAGCTCGCCGAACGGGGCGACTTCCAGCTCCCGGACGGGCCGAGCGCGAGCCGTCTCCTCGATATCGTCAGCGCGGCCGTGGAGGAGCTCCTCCAGGCGCTCGTGCGTGAGGAGGATGCGATCCTCCCCCCCAACGTCCTCGAGGACGCCCTCCTCACGGCGCTCGGCGGGACCAGCCACCGGCTCGATACCTGGCTCGGCGCGCTCGGCACGTGGGGCGAGAACCTCCGCGAAGAGCGGCGACGCGAGCGCAAACTGCCCCGGTCCTGGGTGCACTCGGTCGCGCTCACGTTGCTCTCCTGGCCGCAGCTCGAGCCACCCGCGTACGTCAAGGTCGCCACGAGCGCGCCGCGTCCGGCCCTGGAGGCGTATGCGCTCGATGCGAGTGCGGCGGCCCAGCCGATCCTCGAATGCCACACCTCGATCCACCTTTCGGGAACTCTGGCCCCTACGGAGGAGTATCGGGACGCCCTCGGGCTTGGGGAACGGACGCGCCGAATCAGCGTACCGTCCCATTTCCCCGCCTCGCACGTCAAGTACCTCTACGACCCGACGCTCAGCACCCGATTCGAGGAGATCCGCTCCGATCCGCGGATGGTTCCCCGGATCTCCGATCGGATCTCCGCCCTCCTGCAGAGCCTGCCGGTGAACACCGCGGTGTTCTTTCCCAGCTTCGATCTCATGGAGAAGGTCTACCATGCCGGGCTCGAGCTGACCATCCCTCCCACGAGCGTGATCGAATCCCCCCGCGTCTCGACCGCCGATCTGTGGCGGTCGATCGACGCCCACAAGCAGGGTCGGTCCGGGGGCGTCATCCTCGGGGTCTCGGGAGGACGGATCGCCGAGGGGCTCGACTTCCCCGGTGAAGAGCTCGAAGCGGTGGTGATCGTGGGGATCCCGTACCCTCGACCGACGGCCCGACGCGAGGCGCTCCGTCGCTTCCTGGACGCGCGCACGGGCCGGGGGTGGGAGTACACGATGGAGATCCCGGCGCGACGGGCGATGCAGCAAGCGATCGGGCGGATGATCCGTTCCGAGCACGACCGGGGGATCGCGATCATCTTGGACCACCGGGCGCCGGCGTTCGCGGAGATCTTCCCCGGGCTCGAACCGATCGGCGACCTCGCGGCGACCGCACGGGCGTTCTACGGTCGACGCGCCCGCTGGTCCGGCCCGCCGCCGACCGCCGCCCCGCCGCAACCCCTAAGAGGGGACACCTCGCTCCCACCTCCGTGATCATCAGCCGGACGCCGCTGCGGATCAGCTTCGCGGGGGGAGGGACCGACCTCCCCTCCTACTACCGCGCGCATGAGGGAGGTGCCGTCACGAACGCGGCGATCGACCGGTACATCCACGTCCTGGTCAACCCGAAGTTCGACCGCTCGATCCGGGCGGCGTACTCCCGCACGGAGAACGTCGACCACATCGACCAGCTCCAACACGGTCTCATCCGCGAGGCGATGCGGCTCACGGGGGTGACCGAGGCGCTCGAGATCCACACGATTGCCGACATCCCTTCCGAGGGAACCGGGCTCGGATCGTCCTCCAGCCTGACGGTCGGCCTCCTCAACGCCCTGTACGCTTACCAGGGGATCCTGAAGGACCCGGCCGTGCTTGCGGCGCAGGCCTGCCAGATCGAGATCGACGTGCTGGGGGGCACGCTCGGAAAGCAGGACCAGTACATCGCGGCGTTCGGTGGGGTCGAGTACATCGAGTTCCAAGCGGACGATGCCGTTCGGTGCGCTCCAATCCCCCTCGCCACCCGCGACCGGGAGGCGCTGGGCGAGCATCTGTCCCTGTTCTACACCGGCCGTACCCGAACGGCGCAGGGGATCCTGAAGTCCCAGAGCGATCGGACCCCGGAGAACCGGAGTTCGCTCGACCGCATGCGGGAGCTGGCGAAGGAGGCACGGGACACCTTGATGCGACGGGACTGGGCCCGGCTGGGCGCGCTTCTGGACGAAGGCTGGCAGCTCAAGCGCGGTCTCTCGGCGGGGATCTCCAACGAGGAGATCGATCGCCAGTATGCCGCCGCCAAGGAGGCGGGGGCCTACGGCGGCAAGATCGCCGGGGCGGGAGGGGGCGGTTTCTTGCTCCTCGTACACCCGCCCGAGCGTACCCGTCAAATATCGGAGGCTCTCTCCCCTATGATGCGGCTGCCGGTGCGCATCGCATCGGAGGGGTCGCGGATCCTGTTCGTAAGCCGATGAGCGAACCCGCCGGCCTTCCAGCATACGTCACGCGCTACGTCGCCGAGACCAAAGCCGCGCTCCAGGACGGGTATCTCCTCGAGGGGATGCAACGGATCGTCCCGATCCTCCTCCAGGCCCGTCGCGACGGGCGGACGATCTTCTTCTTCGGCAACGGAGGAAGTGCATCGACCGCCTCGCACTTCGTGGTCGATATCGGCAAGGCGACCGTACGCGGGGACGGCAAGCGCTTCCGATGCGTCGCGCTCGTCGACAACGTCGAGACCGTCACCGCATGGGCGAACGACTCGGAGTATGCCGTCGTCTTCAGCGAGCAGCTGCGCACGCTCGCCCAGGCGGGGGACGTCGCGTTCGGTATCTCGGGCAGTGGCAACTCTCCGAACGTCCTCAAGGCGGTCGAGACCGCCCATCGCCTGGGCCTCACGACCATCGGGCTCACCGGGATGGGGGGCGGCAAGCTCCGCGCCGCCGTCGACGTCCCGCTGGTCGTTCCCTCCAACTCCATGCAACATATCGAGGACGTGCACCTGCTCGTCTGCCACCTCTTGACGGCCTATCTCCGGGACGAGGCGCCGAGCTCCTCCGCATGAGCCCGGCTCGAGTCCGGGACTACATGATCCTGCGCGTGGATCAGCTCTCCGACACGAGCACGATCGGCGAAGCGATCGCGCGATTGCTGAAGACCCGCCACGCCGGACTTCCCGTCACGGACGCGCACGGCAAGCTCGTGGGGTTCGTCAGCGCGAAGGAGCTGCTGCGCCACGCGGACGAGCAGCGAACTCCCCTGTCGAGCTTCCTGCGGTCGGGAACGTACACGGCACTCCCCGAAACCGACCTCGACGACGCCGCGAGGATCATGTTCCGGTTTGGCCTGCGTGACCTGCCGATCGTCGACGAGTCCGGCGTGCTGGTCGGCGTGCTGGCGAACCTGGACATCGTGCGCTCGCACTTCGAACGGAGCTCGCCGGCCAAGGCGGAGACCCTCCGGCGGCTGCTCAGCGAGCGGTACGGGGTCGCCTTCTCGCATCGACGGGGTTTGGTACCCCTCGATCGTCTCATCCCGACCCAGGCCAAGGTCTACGAGGATGAGCTGGAGGGGCGCCGCTACGAACTCGAGCGGGGGTTCGCGGAGCCGCTGTTGGTGGTCCGCAAGGGAGAGCAGTGGATCCTGGTGGACGGCCACCACCGGGCGCTCGCGGCGCGGGAGATGGGGCTCGCGCAGCTCCAAGCGTACATCCTCGTCGCGGAGGATCCGGCGCGGTTTGCGTCCATCGAGACGGGGCTCGAGCGAACCGCGCGGGAGCACCATCTGACCTCCCTCGAGGACATCGAGGTCGATCGATCCACGCACCATCCGCTCATCGAGGTGACGACGCAGCTCCTGCGACGGTTCGATCAAGCCGACGCCGGGGAGTCCTCCTCTTCGGCGGACCCCGGGACGCGGCCGGGCGACGTCCCGTTGTAGACGACGGCGGGCGGCCGCCCGACCGTTCGTACAATATCCATATCAACCGAATCCAGGTCCAAACGCCGTTGAGGATCCTGTGACGTTCGAGGCGACGAAGACCCGCCCGGGGCCCCTCCGTCGCGCGCTCCCGTGGTTCGTCGCCGGCCTCCTCCTCGCCGGCATCGGCGTGCCCGGGACGGCCTTCGCGATGAACGGGTTCTCGGGGGGCCCCCGGGTCGGCGAGGGTCATCCGATCCCGCTCTCGGGCGGGACCCAGCAGGTCCGGATTGTGATGTCCGACACCCCCGCGTACTCACCGAGTGCCATCACCGCGAACGTGAGCTCGAACCTGAGCGTCGACGTCGTCAACAACGGATCCCTCGCCCACACGTTTACGATCTCGCCCGTGACCAACTTCGAGATACCGAAGAACTGGACCCCCGCTCAGCTCGACGACTTCTACACCATGGAAGGCGCCCTCGCCAACGTGAATGTCTCCGCAGGACAACAGGTCTGGGCGAACTTCTCGCTCAACAGCTCGGTCGCGCCCGGGTCGTACGAGTTCTACTCCCTGATCCCGTATCAGTTCCAGGCCGGGATGTCCGGCACGATCCTGGTCCAAGGAGGACCGGGGATCGCCCTATCGGAGAACACGACCGACGGTCTCATGTTCGTACCGAACATCCTGTCCGTGACGCCGACGACCTATCCCGTCACGGTGGATGTCCTCGTCACGAACCTGGGCAACGACGGGCACACGTTCACCATCAGCCCGCTCTCCAATGTGACGATCCTCCCCAGCAACTTCACCCAGTTCTTCCAGCAGCATTCCCCCGTGGCGAACTCCCAGGTGCCGCCCGGGGCCGGCGGCACGGTATGGGCCAACTTCACGATCGACGCTCCGGGAGTCTACCAGTACATTTGCACCATCACCGGCCACTTCGCCAACGGGATGACCGGCGAGCTGTACGTGGGAGTGGCGGTCCCTCCGACCCCTCCCTCTCCCAGCACCGCCATCGTCCAAGTGGGGATCCTGATCGGGGGGGCGGTGCTCCTGGGGATCGGGGTGGCCATCGTCGTCCTCGCGGCGTTCACCGGACGCCTTCCACCGAAGCCTAAGGCTCCCGAAGGATCCCACTGACGTCCGCGACCGGACGAGGACGGGGCCGAATGCGCCCTGGGGCGGGTCGACCGGATCGCGGTGCATGCCGCGTCCGCCGCCGCGTCGGCCGAGGAGTGGGTCTACGTCACGATCAGGAACGAACGCATCGTGCCGTGGAACGTCCCACAGAACTCGGTGCACTGGATGAGGAATTGGGTGCCGGCGGGGACGGTGGGAACCGAGAACTGGATCGTGTTCATCCGACCGGGGATCGCGTCGATCCGTACCCCGAGCCCGGGAATGTTGAAGGAGTGAATGACGTCGGCACCGGTGACGTTGATCTGCACGACGGAACCAGGGGCGGCCCATAAAGCGCCGCCCGATACGGTGTTCGTGCTCGCATCGTAGGTGGAGTTGTAGCAGGTATCGTTGCTGTAGCAGAACTCCCAGTACCACTGATGGCCGATGACCTGCACATATTCGCTCGGGTTGGGCGCGAGCGCGTCCAGGTTGTACAGCAGGAACGTCGAGTAGACCACGACACCGGCGAGGATGACGACCACCGCGAGGGTCCAGGCGATCTCGAGCTTGCTGATGTTAACCATGGCGATGTCCCTTCATCTTCGGGTCGCGGAACTTGAT
>JBEKEW010000011.1:0-18010 GCA_050013635.1 Thermoplasmata archaeon
AAAGAAAAGTACAACGACCTGTCCGCTTTAGACTTCAGTTAACTCGATATCTACTAACAAGACGTACGCCGCGTACGCGACGTCGCGAACGAACAGCAGCGGACCGGCGACCCGCTCCACCGTCCGATACTCGATCGGGACGCCGCTCCCGGCCGTCGGCTTCGCCTCCGCCATCTACGTGCCTCCGACGGCTGCGACCAGGCCCTGCACCGTCTCGGTCATCTCGACGTCGAGGGCGTCGAACTGGGCCGCGGCCTCCGCCTCGGGGATCCACTTCATCCGGGAGAGCTTGGTCCTCAGCGGCAGGCCCTGGAGCTGGGCGACCGTGACGCCCCGCAGGATCGCTTCCTGTTCCCGGTCCGCGAATCCGAGGATCGCCCGGAGCATCCGGTACTGTTTCAGGATGGAGGTGTACGTATCGACCTCGTCGAAGGCGCTCTGCTGCAGGTAGTCCTCGCGGAGCATCCGGGCGATGTCGAGGATCCCCTTCTCCCGTTCCGGCAGCGCGTCGACGCCGACCAGCTGGACGATCTCCTGGAGCTCGGACTCCTTCTGGAGCAGCTCGAGCGCGCGTTGGCGCAGCCCGACGAACTCCGGAGAGAGGTTCGCCTGGTACCAGGGCTCGAGGTCGCTGACGTAGAGCGAGTAGCTCTGCAGCCAGTTGATCGACGGGAAGTGCCGGCGCGCGGCGAGCGATGCATCGAGCGCCCAGAAGACCCGCGTGACCCGCAGGGTGTTCTGGCTCACCGGCTCGGAGAAGTCCCCGCCGGGCGGCGAGACCGCGCCGACGACCGTGACCGACCCGGTACGGTCCTCGGGGGAGAGCGTGACCACGCGTCCCGCGCGCTCGTAGAACTCGGCGATGCGCCGACCGAGGTACGCGGGGTACCCCTCCTCCCCCGGCATCTCCTCCAGCCGGCCGGAGATCTCGCGCATCGCTTCCGCCCACCGGCTCGTCGAGTCGGCCATCAGCGCGACATCGTAGCCCATGTCCCGGTAGTACTCGGCAATCGTGATCCCCGTGTAGACGCTCGCTTCGCGGGCGGCGACCGGCATGTTCGAGGTGTTGGCGATCAGGACCGTCCGCTCCATGAGCGGCCGCTTGGACTTCGGATCGATGAGGTTCGGGAACGTAGCGAGCACTTCCGTCATCTCGTTGCCGCGCTCCCCGCATCCCACGTAGACGACGATGTCGGAATCGGCCCACCGGGCGAGCTGTTGTTGGATGACGGTCTTCCCCGACCCGAACGGGCCGGGAACGCAGGCGCTCCCGCCCTTCGCTACGGGGAAGAACGTATCGACGACCCGTTGTCCCGTCACGAGCGGGATCGACGGGGGGAGCTTGCGCGCGACCGGTCGCGGGATCCGCACGACCCAGCGTTGGGTGAGCGTCAGCGGCTGGCGGCCGGTCGGGCTCTCGAGCGCGCCGATCTCCTCGCGGATCGTGTAGCTGCCGCTCGCGAGCGCCGCGACCTTCCCCTTCACGCCGGGGGGGACCATGATCTTGTGGAGGATCAGCGGGGTCTCCTGCACGGTGCCCAGCACTTCCCCCGGATCGACCTCGGCACCGACCTTCGCGATCGCGGTGAACGGCCACTTCTTCTTCTCGTCGAGCGCGGGGGCGACGAACCCGCGCGTGATGAAATCCCCCAGGTTCTTCTGGAGGACGTCCAACGGGCGCTGGACGCCGTCATAGATCGACTGGAGGAGGCCGGGGCCGAGCTCGACCGAGAGCGCCTGACCGGTGTTCTCCACGGGATCGCCCGGGCGTACGCCCGTGGTGTCCTCGTAGACCTGGACCGTCGCGGTCGCGCCGACCAGCCGGATGATCTCTCCGACCAGGCCGAGCGTGCCGACGCGGACGACATCGAACATCTTGGCCCCCGCGAGCCCTTCGGCGATGACGACCGGACCGGACACCCGTGCGATGACCCCCATCGATGCCTCCCAACCTTCCTACGTAGGAACGGAGAGTGAAACGCCCAGGACGCGCTTCGCGAGCGCGTCGATCCCCTCGACGTCGTACGCGCCGCTCGGGGTCGGTACAAAGACGACCAGCGGGTGGAGCGAGCCGTCGGCGTGCGCGCGCTGGGCCTCGTGGAGCTGGAGGCGGATCGACTGGCTCGCGATCACGAGCCCGAACTCTCCGCTCGTCATCACGCGCTGGAACTCCTTCGCCGCGTTCGCCTCCGTGACCTCGATGACGTCCTTGAGGCCGACGAGGCGGAAGCCGATGGCGAGTTCGCGCTCGCCCAAAACGACGGTGCGCGCGCTTTCCTTCGTCGTTTCGGTCACGGCGTTCCGGCGGGGGGGAGAGCCTATTTAACGCCTACTCCGGCCGGTAGGCCGGGAGGACCGGAAACCGGGGACGAACTGCGGTGCGGGCCGGAGCCGGAGGCTCACTTGTAGATCGAGTTGTGGACGTGGCCCTCATCATCCGTGATGATGATGCATTCGCCCTCGCACTCGAACAGGCACGCTTCGCAGACGATGCACTCCGGGCCGTTCACGGCGACCGACTTCTCGCCACGGAACTGGAACTTCGCTCCCACCGCGGGGTCGTCGACCACGTCGGGGAATTGGTCGCGGGGCTTGAGCTCGAAGACGTTGACCGGGCAGACGTCCCGGCAGTGCGAGCATCCCGTACACTTCTCGAGTTGGATCTCGACCTGAACCATTCGGGATGCCTCGAATCGAATCCACCAAAAATGCGTATTTACGGTTTGGGATTGCGTCAGGGTCGCACGCGAGCCGTGGCTCGCGCACCTCCACGCTTCCCTGCCGAGGGACCCACCGTCGACCGCCGTGGGACCCCCGCTTCCGCCCTCTTCGTACCGAACGACGGGCGGGAGGGGTCGTCCGATTCCGCGGTTCGCTCCGGAGCGGAAAGAGCTCCATGAGGATTGGGTCGATCGTCATGGATCGGAGTCCCTTCGAGCGCATGTTCTCGTTCGGGCCGGCGATGCTCCACCACGTGCCGATAGAACCTGCACGGGCGGGTGGGGTGGCTCCTTGGGATCCGGCGGGACGGGGTCCGAACGTGTCGATCCACCGAAATCCCGAGCAGCGGGCGCGCCCCGGCCCCATCTACCTCGACGCTTAGGTCGAGAAGAGAGAGGAGAGAGCCCGCGCGGATCGAGTGAGCTTCCGTCACGGGAGGCGACCCGACACCGACCGAAGGAACCGGACGAGGGCGTTGATGGGATCGCGGATCCGGAAGGGAACCTCTTCTGGGTCGTCTCGGACCACGGAGCCGAACCAACCCACCCGAACGGCAGGGGAGAGGCGCCTCGATCCGCCCCCCAGCGACCGGCCGGAACGTACGGGCTTAACGGGAGCTCGGTCTCTCTTGGGAGGTACGGAGGAGCGGTGGCGGAGATCGTTCTCGGCACCAGCGGTTGGGACTACCCGGAATGGGTGGGCCGGATCTACCCCAAGCACCGGATCCAGGACAAACTTGCCTACTACGCCCGCCTGTTCCCGATCGTCGAAGTGAACTCGACGTTCTATCGCCTTCCCCCGCCCGGGGTCGCGGCCTCCTGGGTGCGGCGCACGCCGTCGAAGTTCCGCTTCGCGGCGAAGTTCCCGCAGACGATCACCCACGAGCAGAGGCTGGTCGGCACCGAGGAGGAGCTGCGCCGGTTCCTGGCGGTGCTCAAGCCGATCCGCGACGCGGGAAGGTTCGCGGCGGCGCTCCTGCAACTTCCCCCATCCCTCGCCTTCGATCTCGGCACCGTCCGCTCGTTCTACGAGAGCCTGCCGCGCGACCTGCCCGTGGCCGTGGAGTTCCGCGAGCCGTCCTGGCTCGTCGCCGAATCGTTCGAGCTCCTGCGGGAGTTCCAGCTCGCCTACGTAGTCGTCGATGAACCCCATCTGCCGGTTCGGCTCGAGGTGACCGCGCCATTTTCCTACGTCCGCTGGCACGGGCGCGGTGCGAAGCTCTGGTACGACTACACCTACTCGGCGCCGGAGATCGACTCTTGGGTGCCCCGGGTGCGCGCGCTCGCCGAAGAGGCCGCGACGATCTACGGGTTCTTCAACAACCACTTCCGCGGCGACGCCGCCGTGAACTGTCGGACGCTCGCCGAGCACCTCGGGGTGCCGCCGCCTCCCGGAGCCTCCCGGCTCGACACCTAACGGCCCGCGTCGGATCCGGCGCGCGAAACGCTCTCCAGCCGGACCGTTTCAACCGCTCCCCTCCGGCCGCTTTAGACCCGCTTCGCCCGTCGAACCGATCGGTATGGCGAGCCTCTCCCTCGGAACCGCTCCCGCGATCGTGTTCCCGGAACCGTTCGAACCCGGCCCGTTCTCCCCGCCTCGTCCTCCACGGCCGTTCCCCCACGCCGAACGGATCCAGCGCCACCTCTCGCGGCCGACCCGGCGCATCCGCAGCCGCGCGATGACGCTCCCTCCCGTTCCGAACATCTTCCCCTGGCTGGCCCGTCGGTTCGCCGCGGGGGAAGCGACCGTCTGGGTCGGACCCTCCTCCGCGATCGAACCGATGCTCGAGCTCCTGTACGCCGGCATCGCCGCCACGCGCGGCCGGGTCTCGCTGCTCGAAGGGGCGAACCGGTTCCACCCGTTCCGGATCGGGGAGTTGGGCCGCAGCCTGGGCGTCGATGCCACCTCCACGCTCGATCGGATCCGTCTCGCGCGGTCGTTCACGGCGTACCAGACGGTCGCGCTCGTGGACGGTTGGTCGACGGAGATCCGGCACCGTCCACCGACCGTGTTGGTCGGGCACGGCCTCGCCGCGGGACCGCTCGAGGACCCCGAGGTTCCCCTCGACGAGCGCACGGCCCTCCTGCACCACATGGCCCGCAGCCTCGCCGCGCTGCTTCGGAAGGCGTCGATCCCGCTCGTGCTGACGATGGAGGGCGGGCTCGACCGGTTCCCTGGCCTCGTCGAGGAAGGCCCCCGCCTGTACGACTACCTCACGATCGGGCACCGGCCGAACGGCCTCACGCTGCGCGCGCTCCGGGACGACGCCCGGTTCGATCTCGTGCGTCGCCCCTCCGGCCAGCGCGGGATCGACGAGTTCTCCGAGACCTACGAACGGGAGGTGATGCGATGGGACGCACCGCGCCGACGTACCGGCAGGCCCTGGAAGAGCGGATGAAACGCTGGGAGGCGTTCGGCCGCCTGCTCACGACCCCGGAGGAACGGGCCGCGTTCGAAACGCTCCGCACCGGCGCCCGCCGCTACGTCGCCCAGGCCACGAACGTCGGAAGCCCCGACCTCCTGGAATCGATCCTGCTCTCCGTCCTCCTGGACATGGCGCGACGGATGCCGCCGTCCGCTCCTCCCGTCGACTCCGACGGATCGTGAGCGTCGAGGCCGACGCCTGGCTCCTCGACATCACCGAGCACCCGGACGGGCGCTCGGTCGATCTCTGGACGAAGGATCGGCGCACGGGCCGGGTCTCCCGCCGGTCGGAGGCGTTCCGTCCCCCGTTCTACGTGGCCGGGCCCCGGACCGATCTCGCGGAGTTGGAACGTCAGTTGCATTCCCACCCGGACGTCGACTCCGTCGAGCCTAGCTACCAGCGCCCCTCCCTCTTCGATCGACGACGGCGGCGCGTGCTCGCGGTCGTTCCGGTCCGGAACCCGCTCCGACGCCGGATCGCTCGGACAATCGATGCGATCGGAGAGTTCCACCGGTTCACGCTCTACGACGTGGACCTGACCCCGCCCCAGCTGTACCACCTCGCCCACGAGCTCTACCCGTTCGCGCCGGTACGTACGGGGCCGGGGCCGCTCGCCACGACCGAACCGCCCGAGACGCTCGAGTACGACGCGCCGCCGATCCGGATCGCCCCGTTGGAGGTCCGGTTCGAAGGAGCGCCCCGGCGGCAACGGATCCCATCAGCCGGGGCTCGGATCCGCTCGATCCGGATCGGGGACGCGGTCCTCGAAGGGCCGGAGGCGGATCTGCTGCACGCGCTCGCTGCCGAGATCGCCCGCACGGACCCGGACGTGATCCGGACGGACGGCGGGGACTCGTTCGATCTGCCGTGGATCTATCGTCGGGCGGAGGCGGCGGGGCTCTCCGCATCGGAGATCGCGCTCGGCCGTGCCCCCGTGCCGTTCCGTCCGGAGCGTGCCGGCCGATCGTACATGACCTACGGCCGGATCGTCCACCAGGCCGCTTCGTTCAACCTGCCCGGGCGCTTCCACATCGACCGGGAGAACTCCTTCCTCTTCGAGGACACCGATCTCGACGGCCTCATCGACGCGGCCCGGCTCTCCCGCCTTTCCCTGCAGACGATCGTCCGCCAATCCCCGGGGACCTGCTTCACCGCGATGGAGATCGCGCAGGCGCTCCAGCTCGGGGTGCACGTGCCGTGGAAGAAGAACCGTCCCGAACGGTTCCGTTCCGGCGCCCACCTCGTCCTCGCCGACCGCGGGGGCGCGATCCTCCAGCCTCCCGTCGGGGTCCACGACCGCGTGGAGGAGTTCGATTTCGTGAGCCTGTTCCCGCAGATCATGATCACGAAGAACCTCTCGGCCGAGACGCTCGACTGCCGGTGCTGTCCGGCGAGCCCGGTATCCGCCCCGGGGCTCGGGTACCGGTCGTGCACGCGCCGGGTGGGTCTGATCCCGCGCACGCTCCACCCGCTGGTCACCCGACGTCTCGCGTACAAGGCGGCGATGCGCCGAAGCGGGATCCCCGCGGCCGAGCGCGCCCGGCTCGCCCGGCGGGTGAAGATGCTCAAGTGGATCCTCGTGACGGCGTTCGGTTACCAGGGGTACCGCAACGCCCGGTTCGGTCGGATCGAGTGCCACGAGGCGATCAACGCCTACGCCCGCGAGCTGATGGCCGATCTCTCCCGCGCCGGGGAGGAGATCGGGTATCGCACGCTCCACGGGATCGTCGATTCGCTGTGGGTGCGACCCCGAACGGAAGGGACGGCGCCCGATCCCGAGGCGTTCGCCGAACGGATGAGCGCACGGTTCGGTCTTCCGCTCGGCTACGAGGGTCGGTACCGCTGGATCGTCTTCCTTCCCGCCACCACCCATGGGTTGGGCGTTCCGAACCGGTACTACGGCCGCTACGAATCCGGCGAGTTCAAGCTGCGGGGGATCGGCGGAAGGCGCCACGACACGACCGTGCTGGTGCGTCGGTTCGAAACCGAGGTCCTCCAGATGCTGGGAGAGGCCGGGGATGCGCCGGGCGTCCGCGCGCGGGTGCCTCGGGCGCTCGCCCGTGCCGACCGGTTCGCGTCCCGGCTCCGGGAGGGAGCGTGGCCCGTGGAGGAGCTGCTCATCAGGCACCGGATCGGGATCGCGCTCGATGCGCACACAACGTTCCGGGACGAGACGAGCGCTCTGCGCCAGCTCGCCGCCCTGGGGCTCCCGCGGGCCCCCGGAGAGTCGGTCCGCTACGTGATCCTCGACCGGAGCGCGCGTTCGTGGCGGGACCGCGTCCGCGTCGCGGAGACGATGGACGGGGACGAGCGGTACGACGTCACGGCCTACCTCGAGATCCTCGCCCGCGGGACCGAAACCCTGCTCGCCCCGTTCGGGATCGACCGGGCCACGCTCCGTGCGCGCTGGGGGATCCCGGCGGAGCGGCCCCGCTCCCCGTACGCCTCCGGAGCGGACGCCGCGCAGCGGCTCCTCGCGCCCGAGGGCGACGCGCCGACCTTTTAGGGCAGCGGTCGGTGAATCCCGTCGTGGCACCGCCCCTCCGTCGGGTCCGCACCGATCCCCGGCCACCCCGGGACGGCGCGGTGCGCGGACCCGAAGACGATCTCGCCCCGATGCTCGCGGCGCTGAGCGACCCGGACCCGGTCGTGCGCCGGGCGATGGCGAAGACGCTCGGCGCACGGCGCGACCCCCGTGCGGCGAGCGCCCTGGAGGCGTCGCTCGGCGACCCGTTCCCCGCGGTCCGCGCGAGCGCGGCCGAGTCCCTGGGGGAGATCGGCCGGAGCGAGAGCCATGGTCCGCTGGAGACGACCTTGGAGGATCCCGACCCCCGCGTGCGCGAACAGGCGGCGCGGGCCCTCCGGGCGATCGCCCACCCGAGCTCGACCGGCGCCCTCGCGGCCCGCCTGAAGGACCCGGCACCCGAGGTACGTTGGGCGGTCGCGGCCGCGCTCGGACGGATGCACACCCCCACCGCGTTCCAGGCCCTCTTGGAAGCGATCGACGACGCCAGCGACCGGGTCCGTCGCGAAGTCGTGCTGGCCCTCGCCCAGACGGACGACCCGACCGTGGTCGAACGGGTCCGGCCGCTGCTCAACGATCCCGTTCGCCGCGTGCGGACGGCCGCCGCCGTGGTCGTGGGGCGCTTCCGCGACCCCGCGAGCGTCCCGCTCCTCTTGGAGCGGATGGACGGACCGGACCCGTGGGAACGCCCCGCGATCCTCGTCGCGCTCGGGAAGATCGCCGACCCGCGCGGCGTGCCGGCGATGGTCCGGGCGGCCGACGACCCCGCCCATTACGTGCGCGTCTGCGCGATCCACGCGCTGGGGGAGATGCGCAGCGACCGGGCCCGTGACGTCGCGCGGGCGCACGTTACCGATCCCTCGTGGGCGGTCCGCGGGGCCGCGGCCGTCTGCCTCGGCTCGGTGGGTACGCCGGCGGACCTCCCCACGCTCCTGATCATGCTCGAGGATCGCAATCCCTGGCCCCAGAGCGCGGCGATCTACGCGGTCGGGCGCCTCGACCTGGTCGAAGCCGTGCCGCGCGTGCGCGAGGAGTTGCACCATCCGAACGCCGATGTGCGGCTCGCGTCGGTATGGACGCTCGGCCGGCTGCGGGACGACGGGGCGCGCGCCGAGCTCGTGCGCATGCTCCACGCGGAGCCGTCGCTTCCGGAACCGGCGTCGGTCTTCTCGGAAGGCGAATCGATCCGGATCTCCTCGGACGCCGCGAGCCGCATCTTCGACACGGTCGTCGAGGCGCTCGGGCGGCTCCGCCACGGCGACGAGGACCCGTTCGTGGACCAGGCCCTCTGGGATGCCCGTTCCCAGCTCTCCGAGGAGGAGCTCGATCGGATGGCACGCTTGCCGCTGCTGGCGGGGGATCCCCCGGCCACGGCCCCGACGCTCCGTATCCTCTTCGAGACCGCCCTGCCGATGGACGGCGTGGACGAGGAGGGCTGATGCTGAGCGATTTCCGACCCGCCGATACGCCCCGCCTGGTCGAGCTCCTGCAGGAGAACTTCCCGGAGGAAGAGGAGTTGTACGGGATGCGCCCGGAAGCGCTCGTCCGTATCATCCACCGCATCTACCGGTGGGACGTACGGTTCGCCCTCGTCTTCATGCACACGATCGGGCGCCCGGTCTTCCGATTCTTCACGGTGGAGGTCGACCGCAGGATCGTGGCGACGACGCTCGTCTCCTACGGACGTCGTGCCAGCTACCTCGCCATGGTGATGGTCGATCCCGCGTACCGGCGCCGGGGGTACGCGCGCCAGCTCCTCCATGCGTCGATCGATTCGACCCGACGCGCGCGGCGCCCCTACGTCGCTCTGGACGTCCTGGAGAACAACACGACCGCGCGCCGCCTGTATGAGAGCGAGGGCTTCCTTCCGCTACGTCCGATGTCCATCCTGGTGTGGACCCCACCATCCGATCGTCGCGACCCGACCGCGCGAGCGGATCCCGGCATCCGCCCGTTCCGACGCTCCGACGCGGCCCCGCTCGTCACGATCGTGAACCGGTCGACACCTCCCGAGGTCGCGGAGGTGTTGCCGGCATCCGCGCGTACCCTGAACCCATCCGGGCAGCTCGCCGCCCTCCTCGCCTCCAAGACGAAGGTCTGGGTGCTCGACGAAGGAGCGGGTCCGGTCGCGCTCGTCTTCGGCACGTTGTCGGAGGGGTCCGATGCCGGCCACCTCTCGAACCCGATCGTGGCCGATACCGCGAACCCGGTCCGCGTGGCGGCCCTCCTCTCGACCGCCCTCGATTGGCTCACCGCGGGAGGCGCGAAGCGCGTCGTCACGCAGGTGCCGCTTTCCAACCGAACCGGTCTCGCCGCTTTGGAAGGAGGTGGGTTCCAGGTTGTGCGGGAGCTCCGCACGCTCTACCGACCGGCGTCGTAGGTCCACCGCGGCGGGCGTTGACGTCTACCTCTTCCCTGCGGTCGTGGGAGGGGGTCTCGGGGACATCGAAGAGGTCCTCGCCTGCGGACGCCATCTCGAGCGCGCCGGTATCCCGCTCCTCCTCTATCGACGGCGAGGCCGCCCGCTGCCCCGATCCGTCGATGGCCCGTTCGACTGGCCGGCGTTCACCCGCCGCTCGAGGATCGTCCGACGGGCGCCGGCCGCTCTGACGGTGAGCCCCTGTTGGGGGGTCAGCGCCGCACCTTCGCGTCGAGAGCCGTACGGACGGGGAGGGGCGTGGGAGGAGGAGTGCTCGGACATCGAGGAAGCGTACGGATCCGACGGCACGCTGCACGTGAGCCTCGAGGAGTTCGCCCGCACGCTCACGAGTCGGGAGGAGACGATCGAGCGGTACCGGGAGGGAGGGGTGCCGTCCCGGTCGATCCGTGCTCGAAGCCGGTCGGCCTCCTTCGCCCGGGAGATTGCTCAGTTCCACCGGGCGTTCGTGCGCTTCCGCGCGTTCGATCGGCCCAACCTGCTCCATCTCTATGCAACGTTCCAGCCGAGCCCCCGGTTCGCACGGGAGTTCCCGGAAGCCGTCCAGTGCGGTCCTCTCTCCTCGGGCCGCCCCCGGCCGGCTCACCGAGCGGGAGGAGCGCGTTCGAACGGAAGTTGGGTCTGGTATGCCAGCCCTTCGAGCTCCTCCCGGCTCCTCCCGGCGGTGCTCCAAGGTCTCCCCGCACGCTCGCCCCAACCTCCGATCGTGGTCCATACTCCCCGTCCGATCCCGCTCCCCTCGAGCGGACCCTCCCCCCGGGTCGTCGTCGGTCCCATGCCGCACGCCCGGTGGAGAAGGGAGTTCGAAGAAGCGCCGGTGCGCATCGTGACCGGCAGCCGGACCCTACTCGAGGCGCTGGAGTGGGGGGGTCCGTTTCTATACTTCAACGGCATCATCGGAAGCCGGGTGCCGCACCGTCATCGGCCCGAGAAGATCCGCGCGTTGCTCGAGCTCGGTCGCCGCGCGAAGGTCGCCCGGAGCCTCCGGAGGGACCTCGCCGACTTCTCGCGGGGGCGTCGGGTCCGCGAGGTCGTCGCGCGCGCCGGCCGGGGCGTGGGAGCGTGGAGACGGTTCCCCCCGTTCCACCGCGTGGCCCCGGCGTTCTCCCCTCCCTACGATGACGCCGGGGCCCTCGTGGTCGCGGTGGCCCGGACGCTCGCCCGGCGGCCCGACGGGGCCGTGGGGATCGTCCGCGAGGTCCGGTCCGGAACGTTGGGCGCGCCACCGTACGGACCGCGGCGGGATGGATCGACGCCGGGTGCTCCGGCGTCGCGCGGGCACGAGGGGGTCGAGTGACCGATCCTACGAATGCTCCTCCCTCGGTCGATAGGGGGGATCTCCCCGAGCCGGTCTTCCAGAAGCCCCCGATCCTCACCCGGGTCCTCGACGAGGCGGAAGCGAAGATCCGCGAGCCGCTCGCACGATGGAAGTTCTTCCAGCGCCTGTTCCTGCTCGATCGCGATTGGATGACCCGCATCACGATGTTGATGCTGATCGGTGCGATGGTCTGGGGGGTCATCGGCGGGCTCGACGCCACGGGGTTCCAAAGCCAGGCCTATGCCTACTCGACCACCGGCACGATCACGCTGACGAACCAGGAGATCTACTCCTCGGTCACGCTCCACGGCCTGCGCATGCTGTTCGGCTTCGCCCAGCAGCTGGAGATGGCGCTCTTCGGCCTCCTCGCGATCAACGCGATGGGGGTGAAACCGCGCCACAAGTGGGCGCTGTACACCTCGGTGGGCCTGATCAACGCTTCGATCATGCTCCTCGAAGGGCCGTTCTATCTCTGGCCCACCTTCAACGACAACTACTTCCCGTCCCTCGGCTGGACGTTCACCTCCCCGCTCGGTATCCAAGGCCAGAGCGCCTACGTCATCGGCCCGCTCTGGTTCATCGGGTGGTACGCACTCGCCGCGGCGGTCCTGATATGGGCCGGGTGGATGCTCGTCCACTTCCGCGACTGGTTCCGCACGCGACCGGCGGGAGCGGCCGGTCGCCTCCCGGTCTCCCTCCTGTTCATCCTCGCGACCGTGATCCTGATCCCGCTCACGTACGCCCCGATCCTCGTCTCGACGACGTGGGACGTCGGGACGTACTACCTCGGGTGGGCGCTCAACCCCCTCGTCAACCAGGTCATCTTCTGGATGTTCGGCCACGGGATCGTCTACATCCTGTTCCTGATCCCGGTCGCCGCGCTCTACCTGCTCATCCCGATCCTCTCCAAGCGCCCGATCTACAGCTACCGGTTCGCGCTCGTCGCCGCGATCCTGTTCATCGTCCTGACCCCGCTGCTGGGGATCCACCACCTGTTCCTGACGGCGCTCCCGACGTGGTCGACGTACGCCACGATGGTGATCTCGTTCCTGATCATCATCCCCAGCGCGATCACGTTCTTCTCGCTCTGGATGACCGTGAAGGGCGTCCGACGTTCGCAGTGGGAATGGAACATCGTCGCGCTGTTCGCGCTCCTCGCCTTCGCCGGATCGATCGCCGGCGGGCTCTCCGGGCCGGACGTGGCGACGATCGGCTCCGATGTCGACCTGCACAACAGTCTCTTCGTGCTCAGCCACTTCCACACGATCACGATCTTAGGGATCGTCGCCGGGGGCTACGCGGTCCTGTACGCGGTCTTCCCGCTCCTCTGCGGACGGGCGTGGATCTCGGCGTGGCTCGCGCGGGTCCACTTCGTTGCCACCGCGATCGGCGGGATCATCATCGTCCTGTGCTTCGAGGAGCTCGGAGCGCTCGGCATCCTCCGCCGCCAGGTACTCTTCCCGAACGTCCCGGCCGTCGACATGTACAACGTCATCTTGATGGCCGGGATCGTCATCATCCTCGTCGGCCAGTTGTTCTTCGTCCTCAATGGCTTCCTGACCGCGTACCGTGGCCGACCGTTAGCGACGACGGGCCTGTCGTTCGACGAGGCGATCCGCACCGCGGCCCGATCGACGTACCCCCGACCGACCGTGCCGATCCACGACGTGCCGGTCGAGCGGAAGACGAGCCGCGCTCGCCGGGAACGCGTCGAGAAGATCTGGGTCGGCAGCGTGATGGTGCTGGTCATCATCGTTCTCGCGGCCGCGACGCCCCAGGCATTCTCGGTCACCCAAGGGATCACGTCGGCGGCGAACGCACCCGCGGGATCGGAGTTCGTCACGCTCACGGGTCAACCGTACTACTGGACCGTCAACGAGACCGGCCCGATCCACGGAACGTTCGACAACGCGATCGTGGCCTATGCCGGTCAGTGGATCAGCATCAACGCGAGCGCGACCGGTGCGACCCAATCGCTGTACATCCCCTTCCGTTCGTTACCGGTCGTCAACGTCCAGGTGGTTCCGGGGTCGACGTCGTACTCCCTGTTCCAGGCGCCGTCGACCCCCGGGGTCTACGGCGCCCCCGACGGGGAGTTCGACGGACCGTGGTTCGGCCAGGACGCGGCGGCGCTCATCGTCCTGCCGACGGGAGCCGTCTCGGACCTCTCCGCCTTCCAGTCCGCAGGCGGCTTGGGGGACATCTACAATCCCCCGGTCATGACGGCGGCGAGCGCGAGCCTGGTCGGAGATGGAGAAGGGCTGTTCAACCACTCGATCCCCGGACCGACGCTGTACTCGGCCGCCGGGGTCGTCTCGTTCAGCTGGGAGGTCCCGCTCTCCAGCATCGGGATCAACAACTACCTCGTGAACGTAACCTCCAACGACAAGAACGCTCAACAGCAGTACGTCGTCGATCACAACTACATCTTGCCGTACGCGGTCGGGATCTACCAGATCAACGCGACCCGCGGCCTTGTACCGATGCTCGTCCAGCCATCGCTGACGATCAACCACGTCGTGAACGAGAGCGCCTCGCTCGCGAGCGGGGTCTACCTCTACGGCCTGATCTCGCCCGTCTCCTACTCGTACGATCCGGACGGCCAGTCGAACGGATCGACCGGTTCCCAGCTGGGTGAGGTCATGGGTCTGTGGGGAGTCCTGTGGGTGGGCCCATGAGCGGACCGGCACCTCCCGCGACCGAGCCCGACGAGGAGCCGGCGAACTCGTGGTTCGGCCCGTTCGCGATCTTCGGGTACATCGCCGCGATCGCCGGCGGCTGGGCGATCTACGAGATGCTCGCGTACGCGGATCTCCCCACGTTCACCGTGGCGACGCTGCCGACGGTGGGCGGGATCGCGATCGCGCTCGCCATCTTCTTCTGGATCGGTGCGCGCGCCCCGTCGAACGACTGAGGCCCCCGGTGGCCATCGACCATGGCAGCACGGACGAGGGTCCCGGGTCCGCGGATCGGGCGCGCGTTCTTCGACCGACCGACGCGGCGGGTCGCCCGCGAGTTGCTCGGAGCGACGTGCTGGGTGCGCGGGCCGCACGGGGTGCGGTCGGTGCGCATCGTCGAGACCGAGGCGTACGTCGCGCACGACCCCGCGAACCACGCGTTCCACGGACGGACGCGCCGCAACCGTTCGATGTTCCTGCGGCCCGGGACCCTCTACGTCTATCGCATCCACCAGGTCGTGTGCGCCAACGTGGTGACGCGACCGGGGGAGGCGGTGCTCCTGCGGGCGGGGGCGCTCCCGTCGGGGATGGAGGGATCCGGCTCGGGCCCGGGTCGGCTCTGCCGGGTTCTGGGCCTGACCATCGAGGACGACGGGATCGACACGGTGCGGGGCCGTCGAGTGGGATTCGCACCGTCCCCCGCTCGGGTGCGCCGGATCCGCACCGGTCCGCGCGTCGGGATCCGACTCGCGGCGGACCGGCCGCTGCGCTACCTGATCGACGCGGATCCGATGGTCTCTCGCCCGGCGTGGGCGCGGGGGCTCACCGCAGCTTCGCCCAGTCGTAGTGACGGCGCCGGGCCGTCGCGCCGAACCCGCAGGAGGAGCAGACGGCCTTCTGGCGGTGGTAGGAGTGACGGCCGCACCGGCGGCAGATGACGTGAACGATCTTCCCTCCGCGGCGCGCCGGTGTTCCTTTTCCCATGGTCCTCTCCGATCCCTTACGGGGAGATGTAGACGATCGAGTCGCCGCGCAGCAGCGTCAGCCCGCTGTGCGGGGTGATCTCGTCCTTCACGACCTCTTCGGCCGCGGAGAGCACGAGGTTCAGGTGCTGGTCGTAGGCATCGAGAACGCCGCGGAAAGAGCGGCCTCCCTTCATCTCGACCAGGACCCGCTTGTGCAGGCTTTCTTGGAGCGCGTCGAGCGGCTTCATCTCGGAGCGCCGCCGAGGTCCGAGACCCCACTTAACAGTTACCCCGACGCGCTCGGTCGTTCCGTGGGGTCGTCAGGATCGGAGCGACCGGAGCAAGGTGAGCAGGAGCGCGCGGTCCGCTTCGGCTCTCGAGCGGGGGGGTTCCGGGGCGGGAAGGGACCCCAACCGATGGAGGCGGTGAGCGATCTGGGAGACCGAGGCGCGTCCGTCCACCCGGACCAGACGTTCTCCCCACAGGACCTTCCACCGGTCGAGCCAGAGCTCCCGTTCCAGCGCCCCCACCCGGTCGTGCAGGGCGCGGAGTCCCTCCGGATGCCCTTCGGGGTCCCCCATCGCCCGTCGCCGTCGCACGAGGCCCGGGGTGTCGATGTACGCCGTCCGGTCGGGGAGACCGACCCGCCGATCCCTCGCCGCCCGCTCGAAGGAGGTGAGGAGGGCGGCCAGGGAGCGTTCCGGGGCCCGCCTCAGCCGGACGAGCCCCCACGTGTAGGTGATCGTCCCAAGGATGCCGGTATCGAGGTAGACGTACCGGCCCCGGCGGCGCAACTGCGTTGCCTGCTGCCAACGGCGAACGTCCTCGCGGAACAGGTGCCGCTCGATCCGCACCAGGTCCGCCGAGGAACGGTACCGCAGCGAAACACGGCGGCCGAGCCGGACGTACGCCTCGGGGATCGTCGCTCCGCCGCTGAGCACCCCGGCCGCCCACGATGCGGCGCTCTTCCCCGACGCCGACGGCCCCTCGACCGCGACGATCCCGCCCGAGGTCATCGATCGGCGACGCCGGGCGGGCCCATGAGGTCGGCGCCCCGCTCCGGGGACTTTAATGGATGTCCCCGCTCGCCGGACCGTGAGCGGCCCCGCGCACGGTCCCGAACACCGCCATCCGCATGCGGCCCGGGTGCTCGATACGAGCTCTCTCGCCGAGCTGGCCCGAGAGCTCCAGCGGACCGATAGCGACCCGGAGGGGGTGGGGATCATGACCCGTAAAGGCCGGATCTACCCGATCCGGCTGGACGACGTTTCGTTGCGGGCCTCGGTGCTGTTGAAGCAGGAGATGCTCGCCGTCGGGGGAGATGCCGCCCACGCCCGCGGCGTCGCCGATCTGTCCGTGGAGCAGAGCGCGGTGGTGGTCTTGGCCAGCTGGGGCCAGTACCAGCGGCTGATCCCCAAGCTCCGTCGCCAACCGTTCCGCCTGCGCGAGATCGCCGAGGAGCTCGACGGGGCGCTTCGGAACTACGCGCACCACGGTCCCCGCACGATCCGGGGGGCGCATCGGGCGTTCGTCGTCGGCGATCGCCCCCGCGTCATCGGCGTCGTCAACGTGACCCCGGACTCGTTCAGCGATGGAGGGCAGTACCTCGATCCCGAGCGAGCGATCGCCCATGCGATCCAGCTCGCGGCCGATGGGGCCGACGTGATCGACATCGGCGGAGAGTCCACGCGACCGGGAGCGATCCCCGTCTCCCCCGAGGAGGAGTGGCGGCGGATCGGTCCGGTACTGATCGCGCTGAAGGACCGCCTCCGGGTCCCGGTCAGCGTCGACACGCGGCACCCGGAGGTCGCCCGTCCGGCGATCGAAGCCGGCGCCGACATCGTCAACGATGTGACCGCGCTGCAGGACCCCGAGATGCGCCGCGTCGTCCGCGAGCTGGGAGCCGCGGCGATCCTCATGCATCTCAAGGGAACGCCCGCCACCATGCAACAGGATACGAACTACGCGGACCTGCGCGGGGACGTCTATCGGTATCTCGCCGATGCGAGCGATCGCGCTCTCTCCGAAGGGATCCCGGCCGACCGGTTGCTCGTGGATCCGGGTATCGGTTTCGGGAAGTCCGCGGAGCAGAGCCTGGAGCTCCTCGTGCATGTCGCCGAGTTCCGGAGCCTCGGCTTCCCGGTCGTGATCGGTGCATCGCGCAAGTCGTTCCTGAGGAGCGACACCCCCGCGAGCCGCTCGGATGCGGGTCTCGCGGCCGCGGTGCTCGCCGCCTGGAACGGCGCGGAGCTGGTCCGGGTCCATGACGTCGCCGCCACGGTCCGGGCGCTCTCCTTCGTGACGCGGGCGCGTGCGCTGTCGCAGGATCGTGCCGAGGAGACCGAGGCGGTCGCGGTCGCACGCCCCGACGAGGTCGAACGCTAGGCCGGCGGGTCGGCGGAGCCGGGCGGGGCGTCGACCTCGAGGATGAGCGACCCCTGGTAGCCGCAGTCCTTGCAGCGGTAGACCTGCCCCGTGATCATGCCGGCGACGAGGTACACTTCGATCGAGCGGCACTGCGGGCAGAGGAGGAACGTCTCACGATGCTTTCTCTTCAGGCGCGTCATCGTCCCCTCCTTCCGCCGTCGGCGGGCTGCCGGCCGGTGTCTCCTCGGCGACCACCGTGAGGGCGATCGCATCCCGGACGGTGTCCCCCGGATCGAGCCGGATCACCCGAACGCCCATCGTGTTCCGGTCCTGCGACCGGATCCCTTTGACGGCGGCGCGGATCGTGATTCCCTTCTGGGTCGTGACGAGGATCTCGGAGTCGTCGGTCGTGGGGAGGACCGCGACGACCGATCCGTTGCGGCCGCCGGTTCGGATCGTGCGCACGCCCTTCGCACCGCGGCTCGTGCGCCGGTAATCCGTGGTCTCGCTGCGCTTGCCGTACCCCGCGCTCGTGAGGGAGAGCAGGAAGGGGAACTCGGTGCTGACGGGGGCCA
>JBEKEW010000012.1:0-17371 GCA_050013635.1 Thermoplasmata archaeon
TTCGCAATCGCTTCCTGAATGATCGACTTCATCGTTGGTTCCTCGTTCCCGTTTGTCAGACGAGCGTCATACGCTCTGCGATGGAGTTCGTCGTTCGATACTTAAACGTTTGTTTCGAGAGGAGCTCTTGGGTTGGCTGAACCTCACGAGTCGTGCCTTTGGGTGGTAATACGTCGGGGCCGGCTCGTCCATTCAACGACCTTCCGCCACCGGAATCCGCCTCCGAAGGGATACCGCGAACGGGGACGGAACCACGTTCAGGCAGGAGAAGGGGGGATTCGTGAATCCAGTGCACGGTCCACATCCGGCGGACTCAAGAGGGGCCGCGGACGTTGTCGGGATATGGCGAGCGTTCAAGAACTGAGAGAACGGATACGACGGGTCGACCAGATGGTCGACAAGTCACTGAGGGATCACTGGAAGGGCCTCAAACAGAAGGCCGTCGACAACGCCGAGGTCGAACTGAAGGCGGCAGAAGAAGCGGCGAAAAAGGGCGAGCCCCTACGGGCAATCCATCATCGCATCCGGGCAGAGATCTTGTTGTTCCCCTTCCAGTAGGCGCTGGGAGCAGGGCTATGACACGATGGGGAAGCCCCGCCATGTAACCCCGTCCTCGCCTCGTCTCCGGAGCCTCGCACGGTAGCTGGGCCGAACGGACCAGCCGCTCTCCTTCCTTGAGATCCGTGGGATAGACACGCCCCCACCACGCGTCCGAGGTCCATGACGAGCAGCCGATTCGGAGCTTCATCAATCCCAGCGTGGAGGAAGTCGTCCCCTCATCGGTACGACCGCTCCCTCGCCACGATGCCCGCGAGAGTGATCCGAACCAGCTTCATCGGTACCCGATCTCCGTGACGAACCACCAGGCGTCGGATCCCCAAACGTGCCGAAGGGGGGTGTCGCGCGCCCCCTCGGTGGAACCGGTGGGCATGTGCGTCATCAACGACCGTGCGAGCGAATCCTCGACGTCGAATCGAGCGCGGTCATTCCGGACGATCCTCATGCTCGGTCGGAGGTCGGCCATGGTTCGGATGAGCGGTAGGCTCTCATCCATCGGGTCCTTAAGGAAGTTCACAGACGACCCGATCTTGGTGCTGGAAACGAGCCCCCTCCTGCCTGCGTCCTCACTCGACCGGCGGTCTCCGATCGTAGGACGGCATGGACGGACCGGCCGGCGCCCTTTATCGATGGGGTCGGTATCGGCGGGTGCCTATCATGATCTCCGGAGCCCACGTCATCCTGTATAGTACGGACGCCGAGGCGGATCGAGACTTCTTCCGAAAGACCCTGAAGTTCCCTCACGTCGACGCGGGCGATGGGTGGCTCATCTTCGCTCTCCCGCCGGCCGAGGTAGCGGTCCACCCGGCGGAGCAGAACGGTTCGCGCGAGCTCTACCTGATGTGCGACGACCTCCCGGCGACGATCAAGGAACTCAAGCAGAAGAAGGTCAAGTGCTCGGCGCCGGTGGAGCGGGAATGGGGGACGATCACCAACGTCACGCTACCCAGCGGAAGCGAACTGGGTTTGTACCAACCGAAGCACCCGGTGGCTCACCGCTAAGGAATCGAATCGCTCCTTGCGGAGTGGCGTGGCGGTTATCCTCGTCGCCGCTCCAGGGTCCAGCATGACGGGTCCGGCGCGCAACTCGGAGTGGCACCGCACGCATCGGATGCCCGAGAAACCCTCCATGGAGGATCGGATCCGGTGGCACACCGAGCACGCACGGCACTGCCACTGCCGGCCGATGCCCGCGGGAGTTCGAGACGCGATTCGGAAGCGGGATCGTTGAGAAGGATCCGATGCGCTCTGTGGGCGAGCATCGCGGGGCGTGGATCGAGAGTCGAGGAGCGGGTGAGCGCACCGAGAACGCTTCGCGACGCCCTCCGTCATATGGGTGGGACCCCTGACCTACAGAAGGCGACATGGCCGAGATGAACCGAGTCAGTCGATGGTTCGTGAATGCCAGCACCACCCGCCGTTCGATCCGGATGCTGGACTCGATTGGTAGCCACCTGAACCTCCCCCCCTCGGCCCGCATCCTCGAGCTGGGATCGGGTCAGGGTGCACTATCGGCCCTGCTACAGGAACGCTACCATCCCGGTCGGCTCGTGGTCACGGACTTCGATCCGAAACAGGTCGAGGCGGCGCGCGCGTATCTCTGCAAGCGGTTCGGCAACCTCCCATCGACGGTGAACTTGCGCCAAGTCGACGCGAAGGCCCTTCCCTTCGACGACGGATCGTTTGACGGGGTCTTCGCGATCCTGATGTTGCACCATGTAGAGGCCCATCTGACGGAGTACCGGCAACGCCCCGAGGCGCTCCGCGAGATCCGACGCGTGCTGGCGCCGGGCGGGTTCATCGTCTTCAGTGATTTCGTACGGACACGGGACCTGCGACGGACGCTCACCGAGCTTGGGTTCGTCCCGCTCCTCGAAAAGCCGGGTTGGGCCGGGCGCTACCTCGGCGTGTTTCGGTCACCGGCGTGACGGGTACGCCGGTCCCGGACCGAGACTCGGCTCGCGAAGCTTGAATCGCAGAATCGGTTCATTGACGGATGGAGGACCCTCGTCCATCGTCGTGCCACGACGGGTGCGCGCGACGAAGCCAATAAGGACCGGCGGGCGTCTCGGGAGAGACACGGACCAGGGGATCGAGAACGGAATGTTCGAGTCTTTCAAGGGTGTCCGGATCCAGCGCCACGCCCCGATTCGGCTGTATCCGTTCGAGCAGTTCTTCCGTGGGTTCGCGAGCACGCCGCCGATCCAGGAACTGTTCGGAGAGGAGGCGCAGAAGATACTCCGCGAGCTCAAGGTCGAGTTCTTCTCCCCGCCCTTTGGTTACATGGGAACGAGCGATGTCGATGGTCACCTCATCGTGAGTAGCCATCACCTCAAGACCAGCGACCTGCGCACGCTCTACCTCGATGTCGTCCACGAACTCTGTCATGTCAAGCAGTTTCGTGCCGGACGACCCCTGTTCGATCGGAAGAGGAAGTACGTCGACACGCCCACCGAGATCGAGGCGTATGCGTTCACCGTCAAGGAAGGGAAGCGGATCGGGATGACGAACGCCCAGCTCATCGAGTATCTGAAGGTCGAGTGGGTCGACGCGAACGACCATCGCCGGTTGGCACGGCGGCTTGGCCTCTTGCCAAAGGGAAGTGCCGCCCGGGTCAATCTGAGCCACGCTCGGCCGCACCGCGGCCGGCGCGGCCGATAGGGGAGTCGGTCCGCGCGCTCGGAAGGGAACCGTTCCAAAGGGGTCGTCGATCCCCTATCCGGCGCGCCCGCAATCCTTCACGCCACTCAGCATTCATGCCGATCGAATACGGAGGTGGATCGGCCGCTCCTCCGGGGTGTTGAGACCATAATATCCCGGGGCACCATCCCGTGACGGTCAGAGCCGTGGAAAACACCCGGAGCGAAGGATGACGGAAACCGACCCGGAACGTATCGCCCTCCGGTTCGTGAACGAGATCAATCGGCACGACGTCACGGCGCTCGCGGCGATAATGGCACCCGACTTCCGGTTCGTCGACAGCCTCGGTCAGGAGGTCCATGGGGTGGACCGCATGCGCGCGGCCTGGACCGCGTACTTCGCGCTGTTCCCCGACTACCGGATCGCCATCCACGAGCATCTCCACCTGGGTGCGGTCGTCGCCCTCTTCGGGACGGCGAGCGGAACGCTCGCGGACCGCGGCGAACTCCCCCGGCGAAACCACTGGACCCTCCCCGCGGCATGGCGGGCGGTGGTCCGGGACGGTCGGATCGTCGACTGGCAGGTGTACGCCGACAACACGCCGGTAGCGGAACTCCTCCGCGCCCAACGGGCTTAGCGTACACATCGATCGTTCGTGCCGTAGTCGGGAACCGCCGGTGGAGGGAGGGGGGAGATCAATCGCTACCGGGACACGCCCCTGCGGACCAAGCTAGCGGGACGGGTGTCCCGGTTGGCAGGGACCTCATCCGTGGAAGTTCACACGGCGTCGGACGGTTTCCAGACCATCTCTTGAACGACGGTCGGTGGGTGATGCCCCAGGGGCCGGGTGCGCCCGGTGAGGACGAAGCCGTGCCGGCGGTACAACCCGACCGCCGGCTCCTGTGCGGCGTTGACCTCCAGGAGGATGTCACCGGCTCGGCGGACCGACGTAAGCCACGACAGGAGGATATCGAGAAGCTCGCCGCCGATTCCCCGGCCGCGGTACTCGGGGTGGACCCACATTCCCCAGATGTGAGAGCGCTCTTCTTCGGGGTAGGCCCCGATCATGCCGACCAGTTGGCCGGGCTCGTTCACGGCGACGTAGATCGTCTCGCGGCTTCCGGCGGCACCTCGGAGCGCCCAGTTCTTCCATTTCAGAGGGGCCGACTCGTTCTCCCTCGCGAACGTGCTCCCGAAGGCGAGGGGGGCGTCCTTCAAGGCTGCCAGCCGAAGCGCACGCAGGGAATCCCAATCTCCCGATCGAATACGACGAACGATCACTGCGTTCTCGGTCTGCATGGCGTTGGCGCGACGTACTGTGTCGGTCGATGGAGCAATCCGCTTCGTACGGATTTAGCCCTGCCGGTCACTCGATCTTGCTGGCGTGACGCAGCTGGGGCCGGGGCGCCCGAGCGCGGTACAATTCGCGACGGCGACCTCACCGTGAATGGGAGCACGTTCGAAGTCTGCGGTCCGTAATCCCCTAATGTGAAATACGAACAATCGATGAACCACAGGCCCATGAGAAGGGCCGAGGGATGAAATGGGATTGGTCCTCGACCCAATAACCGTCCTGAACCTGGTCTTCGATCTGATCATCGTCGGTCTCGGTGCGTTCGCGTATGTCAAGCTGAAGAGCATCGTCGGGGGGCTGATCGGCGTAGGCTTCGGTTTCTTCGCGACCTCCTACATTCTCACGATTCTCGGCTATGGGAGCTCGACCGTCGTGCTCGTGCCGTTGCGGGTGCTCGGCTATCTATGCGTCATCGGCGGGCTCTGCTTCTGCTTGTACCAGGCGTGGCCCAAGCCAACGCCGACCACTCTCCCAGCCCCGGTGTGAGTCCTCCGAACTCCCGATGGGATACCGACGGGGGGCAACGGTCCGCTGTGCCCTCTAGCCCCTTGCGCGTCCGGACAGGGAGCCATCCACAGTAAGAGGAATTCTCAAAGCCCCAACGTCGCGAGCTTCAGGGGAACCGAAGCAGTCCTTGCAAGGGCTCCTCGCCGGTTCCGCCGTGCAGGTCCTATTCTGCGTATTTCATTTGGTGTATATGCGCATTGACCTCGTGCAGGGCCGGCCCACACCATGAGCGAACCCCACGACAACGGTCGGTCCGCGATCTCCGTGAAGCACATCCAGAGGGAGGGGCCAGCATGACCGGGTCCACCGACCTCCCGTCTCCTCCCGGCCCGCCTCCCGTGGTTCGTCGTCGACGACGCGGGAAGGGCACCTACATCGTAGTAGGGGTGATCGTCGTCGTCCTCGTCTTCGTGGGGATCGGATTCCCCACCAACTGGTACGGGCTCTACCATCCCCCCACGTCCCCGGGGACCTGCCCGGCCGGCATCACGCTCTCCGGTGCGGGGGCGAACTTCCTTCTCGCGTTGATCGGTCAGTGGCAGATCAGCTACACGTCCGCGACATCGAACCAGGTCAATTACAACCCGGACGGGGCGGGAGCGGGTATCACCGCGTTCGCGGAGTCGACCGTTGACTTCGCCGCCACCGACGAGCCGTTGAACGTCTCGGAGGTCCACTCCCTCCCCGGAACGACCCTAACGCTTCCGGTCACCGGCGGGGCGGTCACGATCATCTACAACGTTCCCGGGTTCTCCGGTCCGCTCCGTATCACGGGGCCGCAGCTCGCTAAGATCTACCTCGGGACGATCTCGAACTGGGACGACCCAGCGCTCGCGGTCAACAACTCGGGTCTCCCGAACGCCCAGATCATCACCGTCCACCGCCTGGATGCCGCCGGGGCCACCTACGTGTTCACGAACCTCCTCTCCGACGATAGCCACGACTGGGCCTCCGGCCCGGGGATGTCGATCTCTCCGACCTGGCCCCGAACCCCCGGCCCCCAAGTCGCGGAGAAGGGAAACTCCGCGCTCGCGACGTACGTTTCGACGACGCCGGACGCGATCGGATACGTCGATCTCGCGGACGCGGTCAGCAAGGGAGTCTCGATCGCGTCGGTGCTGAATCCTGCGGGGAAGTTCATTCAGCCGACGGTGACGGATACACAGTCGGCGATCACCAATCTATCGGGCCAGCCGTTCCCGTCCGCAACGGGAGACTGGACGAACGTCTCGTTCGTGAACTCTCCGGGGTCGTCCGATTACCCCGTGGCGACCCTCTCGTACTTCCTCATCCTTCAGAACCCCGGGCTCGGCTACGCGCCCTCGCTCCAGAAGGCCCAGGTGCTCATCCAGTGGATGAGCTGGTCGATCACGAGCGGGCAGGCGTCCGCGCACGGGCTGTACTACGTGAATCCGCCGCCGAAGCTGCTGACGCAGGATGCAAGCGCTCTGACGGCTCTCAGCTACAACGGGGCCTCGATCCCGTCGTGCACCTGAAGCGGGGGGTTCGGGACGCGACCGTGGGCGACGCCGGCGTCGTGCCCACGGATCTCCGCCGGCGTTTGGCCCGGTTGCGCCGGCTCGGGCAGCTCTTCCACGGTGCGGCCACCGCGCTCGCCGTCGGACTCCTGCTGCTCGCCGCCGCGCTGGTCACCGTCCTGGCGTTGGACGCCTGGCCCGCGATCCAGCGTTACGGCGTCGGCTTCCTGACGGGGCAGAGCTGGGATGTAACGAACAACGTCTACGGGGCCTTACCCGCGATCGTCGGGACCCTGCTCACGAGCGGCCTCGCGCTGGTGATGGCGGTCCCCGTGGCGCTCGGGGTCGCCATCTTCTCCTCCGAGATCGCGCCCCAACGCGCCCGGGGTGCGCTCGCCGTCGTCATCGATCTCGGAGCCACCATCCCGTCGATCGTCTACGGATTCTGGGCGCTCATCGTCCTCGTCCCGTTGATGCGGACGACGATCGAGCCGGGCCTGGCGACCGCGACCGGGGGCCGGTTTCCGTTCTCGGGCCACCCGATCGGCATCGACGTGCTGACCGCGAGCCTGATCCTGGCGATCATGATCATACCGACGGTCGCGGCCCTCTCTCGGGAGGCGCTCTGGCTCACCCCCCGAGCGCGACGGGAGGGGGCCCTCGCCCTCGGTGCCAACCGATGGGAGGCCGCTCGCATGGCCGTGCTGGGACCGGCGCGGCCGGCGATCTTCGGCGCGATCATGGTGGGGTTCGGAAGAGCCATCGGCGAGACGATCGCGGTGACGCTGGTGATCGGTAACATCTACGTGCTACCGACCTCGCTCTTCTCCCAGGGCCAGACGATCCCGAGCCAGATCGTCGGCCTGTTCGGGGGCTCGTACGGGATCGGGCTCAGCGCGCTGATCGGACTCGGGCTGCTCCTGTTCATCATGTCGTTCGTCATCAACGTGGCGGCGCGCCTCTTGATCCGCTGGCGGACGACGAGGAACGGCGCGCCGACCCCGCGCGCCGTTCGAACGACCCTGCGCCACGCTGCCCGTCGACACGATCCGCCCCGCGCGACCATCGCAGCGCCCGCGTGGTGGCCTCGGATCACGCAGGGGCGGACGGCGCGCCTCCATCGACGTCGAGTGCTCTACTTTGTCGTCGTCGGCCTGCTGCTCACCGCCGTCGTGCTCGCGGTGCTCCCCCTCGCGAGCGTCGTGGACACGGCGGTGGTGCAAGGAGGCTCGGCGGTGATCCGACCCTCGTTCTACACCTCCGAGTTCCCCCCTCCGTGTATCGGCAATCCGCCGGCCAACTGCACGCTCGGCGGCATCGGTCCCGCCATCGAAGGGACCCTCATCTTGCTCGGATTGGCCGCGTCCGTCGCGGTCCCGGCCGGGATCTTGGGCGGAATCTACCTCATTGAGTACGGTCGCAATCGATTCGGCCGGTTCATCGGCTTGATCGTGGACGTGATGATCGGGATCCCGTCCATCCTGATCGGCGTCTTCGTCTTCGCGTTGTTCCTCTACTTCGACCGGGTCAACGCGGGGGGAGGGGGGAGCGCTCTCGCCGGCGCCGTCGCGTTAGGGGTCTTGATGGTCCCGATCGTCGTGCGGGCCACGGCCTCCGCCCTTCAAACGGTCCCGGGGAGCGCCCGGGAGGGGGCGCTCGCACTCGGGTTCCCCCGCCATCGCGTCACCCTGCGCGTCGTGCTGGGGAGTTGCAAAGGCGCGATCGTCACCGGGGTCCTGCTCGCGCTCGGACGGGCCGGCGGAGAGACCGCCGCCCTCCTTCTCACCGTGGGGTACACCACCTACTGGTTCTCCGGACTGAACCAGCCCACGGCAGCGCTCGCTCCGTTCATCTACAACGTGCTGATCAACAACGACTACCCGAACTTGCAGACGGACGCGTGGGGAGCGGCTCTGGTGCTCCTCCTTATCATGGTCGTCGTGAGTCTCCTCGCTCGGTACTCGCTGCGCGGCCGCGCAGCCGCAGAACTGGCGTGACCGATGCCCGTCAAGATGGAGGTGGTCGACCTCTGCGCCTGGTATGGGTCGGATCAAGTGCTCTTCGATATCTCGCTGCAATTACCGGATCGCGCCGTTACAGCGATCATCGGGCCCTCCGGATGCGGTAAGACCACCTTCGTTCGTTGCCTGAACCGGCTCCATGAGGAAACGCCCGGGGCGCGTTCGCGGGGCAAGATCCTGTTGGACGGCGAGGATCTCACCCGGGGGGACCCCGTGCCCGTCCGGTGCCGCGTGGGGATGGTGTTCCAGAAACCCAACCCCTTCCCCAACATGTCGATCTTCGAGAACGTCGCCGCCGGGCTCCGTCTCCTCGGGGTGCGCCACGGTCACGAGCTGGACGAGGGGGTCTACGAGGCGCTCGTCCACGCGGGCCTGTGGGAGGAGGTCCAGGACCACCTCGACGCTCCGGGAACGAGCCTATCCGGAGGCCAACAACAACGTCTGTGCATCGCCCGGGCGCTCGCGGTCCGACCCGAAGTGCTGCTGATGGACGAACCGTGCTCCTCGCTCGACCCCGTGGCCACGGCGAAGGTGGAGGCGCTCATCGGGAAGCTCCGGGCGGAGTTCGCTGTGGTGATCGTCACCCACAATCTGACCCAAGCGATGCGGGTCTCCGACGCGGCCGCGTTCCTCTATCTCGGGCGGCTCGTGGAATCGGGCTCGAGGGATCAGATCTTCCACCACCCGATCGAGAGCCTGACCGAGAACTACGTGAACGGCCGGTTCGGCTAGGGGTGGGCGGCCCGGAGAACGGAAGACCGTCGGGGGGAACCCCGCGAACCGTACGGGGTTGTGCTTGCGGAACGCCGCGGGTGGGCTTCGGATCCGGCCTTCTTCGAGAAGAACCAACCGAGCGGAAGAATCGTTACGGCTCGCGGGAATCGGTGTACGGTACGAGGGATCCGACGAACATCAGAACGGCGGCGATGGTCAGGACCGCTCCGGCGATTTCGAGGTCGGTGGCTCCTCCACAGTTCGAAAAGGTCGGATCCGAGCTACTGCCGCCGACCGTACATCCGATATGGACATACCCCGCGAACAGGAGAAACAGTCCCAACACGATGGTCGCCAGCCCGAGGGCGATCAGGAAGGTCCTCACGAGTTGCCCGACCCGCGGAGCGAGGAGTCTAGGGGAACGTCCGATACGTGACTCCGGCGACGCACGTCTCCCCACATCCGCTCGAGGCTATCACATTGGGGAGAAGAACCAGCCGCCGTAGGATTCGCGAAACCCCCCTCCGCGGACAGCCAACGAGGGTCGCGCAGATCGCTCCGACGGATCCTCCCACCGCGAGGAGGCCGGCTTCACGGGATGCGATGTACGTGTCTTGGTCGCGAGACGGCTCGACGGGATTCCGTGGGCCCGAGGCGGCGCGTCGATGTGCATGGTGCGCCCCTCGGTCGACCGACGACCGTTTCCCTACCTGCTTCAACCATCCGGAGGGGTCGTCACGCGCCGGGGTGCTTTCGGAAGCCGGCCCCGGAGGAACAGGACGAAGACAAAGGCGACGATCAGCAACCCCAGCATCACGGCGAACGTCTGATCGTACGAGCTGATGAGGGAACTCTGGAGCGCAGCAAGGTAGTTCGCGCATTCCGGGAGCGGATGGGTGGACGACGAGCACGCGGAACTGGGAGAGGGGTCGAGCGTACCGAACCGGGTCTGTTGAAACGAAGCCAGAACCGATAGACCGATCGCTCCGCCCAGAGATTGCAGGAACTGAATGAGCCCACCGGCCTCCCCCACGTCGGCCTTCTCCACCTGGTTCTGCGCGGCCAGCAGAAAGACCGGAAACGTAAGACCGATCCCGAACCCGAGCGGCATCAACGCCAGGATAAGACCTCCCACCGGGATCACCCCGAGGTAGAACGTCCACAGCGGGGTCGTGACCGACAGCATGGTCAAGCCGGCCATCCCCACGCATCCGATGATGAGCCCGAGGACCGCGACGGTGCGGTAGGTCAGGCGCGTCAAGAGCTGGCCGCCGAGAGCGGCCCCGATCACGAGGGGCACGACCAGGTAGTACAGGATGTCCCGGACGGTGTTCGCCGGGTCCGCGGAGGCCGGGGTCAGGACGACCCCGACGACCAGCGAGAGGAACGTCGCGACCGGGAAGAACACCATTCCGAGGAAGAACGTCGCACCGCCTCCTGCGGCGATCACGCGATGGGTGAAGAGGCGGACCGGGACGAGGGGATTGTCGGCACGGTACTCCCAGACTATGAAAACGACGACGAGAACGGCAGCGGTGATCAGCAGGCCAACGACCTGGAAGTTGCTCCACGTCCAGACGTCATCGACGATCTGGTAGAGCGGGTACATGAGCGAACCCACCCACGCTACTAGGAGTGCGGCGCCGACCATGTCGAATCGCCGAACACGTTCGGGACGCAGCGGTCCCAGCACCAGCGCGATGACCGCGAATCCTACGAGCCCGATGGGAATGTTCACGTAGAACACCCAGCGCCAGGTGGTGTAGTCCACGATGGCGCTACCGAGAAGGGGTCCGGCGACGACCGCGATACCGAAAACCCCCGAGAGGGCGCCGATGATCCGCGCCCGGGTCTCGGGAGGGAACGAGACCGCGACGATGGCAATCCCTACGGGGAAGAAGCCACCGCTTCCGAATCCTTGTACCGCACGGAAGACGATCAACTCGGAGAGGTTCTGGCTCAGCCCGGACAGTACCGAGCCGACCATGAATATCGCGAGCCCTCCGAGGAAGACGTTGCGACGGCTCCATAGATCCGAGAGCTTGGCGAAGATCGGAATGGCGGCCGTGGAGGCGATGACGTAGGCGCTGATGACGAACGTACCGCCGTTCGGCTGGCCAAAATCGTTCAGGATCGTCGGCAGTGCGGTGAGCGCGACGAAGTTATCGAGCGCCCCCATCAGGAGCGCGAGGAGGATCCCTAGGACGATCAGGATCTCGAATTTCCGGGAGGGAGGGGGTATCGACCCGTTCGTCTCGGGCGGGGCCGATGCATCGGGAAGGACCTCCGCGGGCTCCGTCACCTTCGCTCCGGAGCCGCGAGGGTTCTCGGACGGAACGGTGGAAGCGGATGGTGCGCGCACGTGCGGACCGTGCCGGGGGAGTGCATGGTGGATAGTCAGGCATGCCTTATCAATTATGAACGTTTCGTACGTTCCCGGCCGCGGTGGCGTTCCTACGGCGGCCCCGGGCCGTCCTCAATCCGAAATCTCTCTCGACCCGACCCCTCATCGGGTCGCTCGTGTCGGGTCGCACGTCGGGGAGGGTTGCGCACCGGTCCTTTGCGGGGCGTGGGGAGCGAGCCCTGCAGCGAATCCGCGATGGCATGTTCGGAAGCGCGCAGGGCGACCGTAGCCTGGGCTAGTGACGTCGCGGGGATCTTTCGAAGCGCCCGCTTGAGCCGACGCAAATGGGCGCTCCGGAATCGAGCCATGAGCCGGAGGGCCCCTGGGGAGAGCTCGAGTCGCGTCTGACGCCGGTCGACCCGGTCCTGCTTGCGTCGGATCCAACCCCGCCGGACCAGCGTATCGACCACCGGCGTGACCGACTGCGGCCGTACGCCCAAGAACGCGGCGAGCGCACTCATGCTGTTCGGACCCTCGACGGAGACCCACTGCAGGACGAGGAACTGCACCGCCGTCAGATGGTTCTTCTGGAGGACCGTGCGCGTGGTGTGCACGAACCCGAGGATCAGGGATTCGAGAGCATCGACGTACTCCCCCACGACGTCCGACATCTCCGCCCGGACCGCCTCGCGTCTTCCGCGCGCGTCACGGGTTACGTCGTGCGAGACTAAGGCGCTGCCTCCCGGACGCCCATCACGCGACGGATCGATCGAGCCCGACCGGGTCGGCGACGCGCTACCGAGAGTACCTTTCGCGCCACTCCATCATCCGCGGGAAGATCTTGACGAGGTTCGCCGTCAGCCGGTGCGGTCGATCCGCTCCCATCATGCAGGATCACCCCCTTCCCCTGGCATCCGTGACCGACCCTCCGGTGAGTCGGTCATTATGAGGAGTCGGCCCTTCCAAGGATGACCGTACTCAGAAGGAGGGGAATCCTGCGATGCCTACCACATCACCTCGAGCAAACTCCGAACGAGAGATCCTGGTCGCGGGGGCCACGGGACAGCAGGGCGGCGCGGTGGCCCGGGCCCTCCTGAAGCGCGGGTTCACCGTTCGTGGGCTCAGCCGCGATCCCTCGAAGAAGCCCGAGGCGCTGGATGGTCGGATCCACTGGGTTCAGGGAGACCTGCACGATGCTCGGAGTCTGGAATCCGCCCTTCGAGGGGCCCACGGGTTCTACGTTGTCACAACTCCATTTGCGGGAGGCTGGGGCCGGCCTCCGGATACGGATGGAGAGATTCGGGCGGGCCGGGTGGCACTCGAAACCGCAAAGCGAGTGCGGACCCCGCACGTGGTCCTCAGCACCATCCGGGGCGTTGGGCAGCAGACGGGGCCCACCGGAGTTCCGCACTTTGACTCCAAGGTGGAGATCGAACGACAGGCCCGCTCCCTAGGGGTCCCGATCACGTTCGTCCGGCCGAGCTTCTTCATGGAGAACCTGTTCCAACCGTGGACCCTTCAACCGTTCCGAACGGGGACGGTGAGCATGCCGGTGAAGCCGGAGACGAAGATTCCGATGGTCGCCCTGAAGGACATCGGGGAGATCGTCGCCCGAGCGTTCGAGCAACCGGAACGCCGGATCGGCACCGCGGTGGACCTGATGGGCGACGAGAAGACGTACCCAGAAATCGTAGAGTTACTCTCGCGCCGGATGGGCACCCCGGCCCGGTTCGTGGAGATGTCGGATCGGGACGCGTTGCAGAGCATCGGAGAGGACATGCAACGGATGTTCCGCGCGTTCGACTACGGCGGGTTGGCGATCGATGTCGCTGCGCTGGAGCGGCAATGGAACATCGAGATGACGCGGTTTGAGGACCTCTTGAAGGAAACCACGCTCCCAACGCTGGCGTGAGACCGGTGGGTATCCTACGACCCGTTCAATTCGACCTCGATGGTTACGATCCCTGAGGCGGATCGCCCGCATCCTCGCGGAGAGGTGACGGGAGCGGACCGGCGGTACCGGTCGCCCTTGGACGGAATCGGCAGCAGATGGAAACCCCCCGTCCTCGGGGGGGCCGTATCTCGAACGTTACTCACCGCGGGAGAGTTCCGCGAGTGAGGCGCTCTTTAACTCCCTCTCTTCCTGGGCATCGCTGCCTATGGCCGATCCCATCGTGCTGGCGGAGGACCTTCGCCATTCCTACGGTGGAAAGCGCTTCGCGCTGAACGGGGTCAGCTTCTCCGTACAGAAGGGGGAGGTCTTCGGCCTTCTCGGCAAGAACGGCGCCGGCAAGTCGACGCTCATCAAGGCGATGACGACGCTGATACGACCGACCTCCGGAACGCTGCGAATCTTCGGGATGGATCCCGGTAAGGACGGGAAGCGGATCCGGTCGCGGATCGGGGTCGTCCAGCAGGGCGAGTCGTTCGACTTCACTTCCGTCGAGGGGAACTTCGACGTCTACGGCGTGCTCTGGGGCGTGCCGCGGGAGGAACGGCACCGACGCCGAGAGGCCTTGATCCAAAGGTTCGGCCTCGAGGAGATCCGCCGCCGCCGCTCGTTCGACATCTCGGGAGGCCAGAAGCGGCGGGTCCAGGTCGCTCGCGAGTTCATCCACGACATGGAGATCCTGTTCCTCGACGAACCGACCGTCGGCATGGATGTGATCATGCGGCGGACCCTCCTCGACTCGATCCGGGAGGAAGTGAAGCGCGGGCTCACGGTGGTGTTCACGACGCACAACCTGGAGGAGGCGGACTACGTCTGCGATCGGATCGCCGTCATCGACGAGGGGAAGCTCCTGGTCCTGGACGAGGTCGAGAACCTCAAGCGGCTTTACGGCGGGAAGAAGACGATCGACCTGACCGTGCAGCCCGGGGGTGCGGCCACCTTCTTCCCCGCTCTGGAGGAAGGTCTGGGTCCGGGAACGAGCATCACGTCGGAAGGTGATTCGGTCGTCATCCTGACCGACGATCCCAAAGACTCCCTCGCCAAGATCCTCGAGCTCTCGCAGAAGATGGGCGTGCAGCTGGAGTGGGTCAGCGTGCGCAAGAACACGCTCGAGGACGTGTTCCTCCGCTCGGTCTCTCACGGAGGTGAACCGAATGGAGGCGCCTAACATCACCCGTCTCATCTATCGAAACATCAAGGTCAACACCGATCCGGGAAGCCTCACGATCCTGATCGGCCTCCCGGCGATGTACCTCGTCTTCTTCGGCTTCGGCTTTGCCTCGCTCGCCTCGACGGCGGGCGGCGGATCCACCTACCTCTCCTTCCTCACGCCGGGACTCATGGGCTTCCAGGCCGTGATGGCCGGCTCGGTGGGAGGCGGCATGCTGTGGGCCGACCGCCGGTGGGGCATGCTCGCCCAGCTCCTCGTCGGCCCGTTCACGCGCCTCCAGTATCTCATGGGCATCATGCTCACGTCCGTGGCGTTCGGCCTCGCCGGCGCGCTCGTCATGCTCGGCATCGCGTACCTACTCCTGGGCGCTCTACCGGTCTCGTTCGTTGGGGTCCTCGTCATGCTCGCCGTCATCACCGTGGGATCGATCTTCTTCGGCTCGCTCATGCTCCTCATCGCCGCTCTGGTGAAGTCCAATACCACGTACAACAGCATCCAGATCCTGGTGCTGTTCTTGGTGAACTTCGCGAGCACCGTGTTCTACCCGTTCAGCTCCGGGCTGCCCACCGCGCTCAAGGTCTTGTTCGCCGTGAACCCGCTCACGTACATCGCCGACGCGGTGCGCGCGGGGTACTTCGGAACCTACACGGCGACCGTGGGCTACGAGGTCGTCGCGCTATGCGCCGAGACGGTGGTGGTGCTCTTCCTCGCGACCCGAGCATACATGCGGTCGGACGTGTCACTGGACTGATTGCGGCGGCCACCGGCATAGGTGCTCCACGAGCGGCCCGCGGACGTGAGCACGTTCCGTGTCGTGGGAACTTGGAACGAGCACCCGAGTCAGAGCACGATCACCGCGGCACCCTCCAGGCGACCCTCTCGTAGCTGGGCCAGCGCGGCATTCGCCTCCCGGAGCGGGAACGGCGTGGTCACGGTACGAACACCGGCCGCCTTCGCGATCGCGAAGAACTCCTCGCCATCCTTCCGGGTAAGGTTCGCGACCGATCGGACGACGCGTTCCCCCCAGAGGATCTCGTAGGGGAAGCTCGGGATGTCGCTCATGTGGATCCCGGCGCAGACCACCGTGCCGCCTTTCGCGGTCGCCGCGAGGGCCGTGGGCACGAGCGGGCCCACGGGGGCGAAGATCAACGCAGCATCGAGCGGTTCGGGAGGCATCTCGTCGGAGCCTCCGGCCCAGACCGCCCCCATGCCCCGGGCGAACGCTTGACCGCGGAGGTCGCCCGGTCGGGTGAAGGCGTAGACCTTCTGACCACGATATCGCGCAACCTGGACGGCAATGTGCGCCGCTGCGCCGAATCCGTAGAATCCCACCCGTTCGGCGTTTCCGGCACGTCGTAGGGCGCGGTAGCCGATCAGGCCTGCGCACAGGAGGGGAGCCATCTCCACGTTCCCGAATCCGGGCGGGAGTGGGAATGCGAAGCGTGAGTCCGCTACGGTGAGCTCCGCATATCCTCCGTCCACATCGTAGCCGGTGAACTTCGCGCGGTCGCACAGGTTCTCGCGCCCGGAACGACAGTACGGACACTCGCCGCAGGTCCCAGCGAGCCATGGAACTCCCACGCGATCCCCGATACGGCACTGGGTGACCTCGGCCCCCGCGCCGGCTACCGTTCCCACGATCTCGTGCCCCGGAATCAACGGGAGTTTGGGGTGCGGAAGCTCGCCGTTGACGACGTGGAGGTCCGTGCGGCACACCCCACATGCGTGGACCTGGATCAGTATCTCGTGAGGGCCCGGCCGGGGATCTTCCCGCCGATCGTCGAAGCGCAAAGGTGAGCCGGCCGCCTCGAGAACCATTGCACGCACAGACGTCTCACCTTGGCCCGGTGGGTGGGACAGTCGATGGCCCCATAGGGCATTAACGGCAACCTCGGGGGCCTGCGGACGAGAACCATTCCGCCGACCTAGCCAACGGGTGCGTTCCCAACGACGGTAACCCCCGGATCGGGAGCGGGCGAACATCCGCACGACGTGCCCCGGATCGGGCTCCTCGGATCTCCGATCGCGGGTCAAGCCCACCGACGCGTCCCCCTAATGTTTAAGTCGGTCAGCCATCTGGTCGATTCCTATGCCCCAGTACGCGGTGATTGGCCGCCACGAGGCGAACGGGTCCCCGATGACGAGCAAGGCCACGCGCGAGGTCGCCAAGAAAGCCGATGGGGGTCTCGAGGAGCTCCTCCAGCAAGAGCACACGAAGCTCCTTCTCAACCTTCATCTCGACCCAGCCCACAAGGGGTTCCGGCGGTTCGAGGCGCCGACGGCCGAGACGGTGCGGGATATTCTCGTGGACTCCGGGCGCAGTTCGGGTTTCGATCTCGAGTTCCATCTGGTGACTCCCTGTGCGGAGTTCCTGAAGACCGCGGACAAGTTCCCGGCGATCTACCCGTAGGGAGCGCCGAGGGCCCCGACGCTCGCGTCGCTCCCGGCCTTCGCTCGTGACCGTCGGTAGGTCGCTGATGGGAACGGTTCCGCGATGACCGATCCTCTCCTTTCCTTCATCGTCCCGACACGAGAGTGGGACTAAAGGAACGTGGCCCGGATCCGCGCGATGTTGCCACCGCGCTCGGAACTAGTCTTCTCTACGGTGCAGGGGGGTGCCGCACTTGCGCGGA
>JBEKEW010000013.1:0-17174 GCA_050013635.1 Thermoplasmata archaeon
GAACATCCGGGACCGGGGCCAGCTCAACGAGATGAAGCTCGTGCTCGCCACCGATGGGCTGCTCGGGACGGTCGGCCAGATGCGGCAGGGAGTCAAGCTCTGGAGGAAGAAACCCGAGATGAGGAACAAGCCCCGCCGGATCGAAGGGATCGAGGAGGTCGAGCAGATCTACGCCGAGCTCGACCCGAAGCCGAAGGGGAACCGATGAAGATCGCCTACTATCCCGGCTGCGTCGCCCAGGAATCCGGTCGCGAGCTCGACATGGCCACGCGATGGGTCTGCCGGCAGTTCGGCATCGAGCTCGTGGAGTTCCCGAGCTTTTCGTGCTGCGGCTCGGGGTTCATGGACGAGGCGAACATGACCCTCAACGTCGCGCTCAACGCGCGCAACCTCGCGATCGCCGAGAAGGCGGGACTCGACCTGCTGACGATCTGCTCGACGTGTCAGGGGATGCTCAACCTCGCGAACGTGAAGATGCGGGAGCCGGCGATCCGCGCCCGGATCGATCCGGTGCTCGCCAAGCTCCAGATCTCCTACGGGGGGAACGTGCGGGTCAAGCACCTCCTCGAGGTCCTCGTGCACGACATCGGCCTCCCGGCCATCCGCGAGAAGGTGCGCCGTCCTCTGTCGGGGATGAACGTCGGGGCGTTCTACGGGTGCCATCTCCTCCGGCCGACCCTCGAGCTCGGCTCGGAGAGCGCCGAGGAACCGCATGCGTTCGAGGACCTTCTGTCGGCGATCGGCGCGACGCCGGTCATGTACCGGGGCCGGGTGATGTGCTGCGGGTTCCCGATCCTCTTCGTCAAGCCCGAGACCGCGAACCGCATCGCGGCGCACCAGATCGTGGACGCGCGGGAGCACGGCGCGCATGCGATGGCCACCCCGTGCCCCCTCTGCCACATCTCGCTCGACTCCTTCCAGAACAAGGCCGCAGCGTCCGTGGGCCAGAAATTGGAGATGCCCGTCTTCCACCTCCCTCAGCTCGTGGCACTCGCCCTCGGGGCATCGGCCGAGGAGATCGGCCTGTCTCGGCACCTCGTCCTGACCGCGCCGGCGCTCGCTCGGCTCGGCACGGGTCCGTAGGTCGTCGCCGACCGCACCCGCACCCTCGGCGTCGGGGCCCCGGGGTTCACGGTCCGGGAGCGCGAGCGCCGGGGACCGGCGGCGGAGAAGGGGGATGAGGTTCGCGATCCCCCGCCGGTCGGCTCACGGGGTGGGGTGGTCGTCGGCCGCGTTGGCCGTGGGCTCTCGGACCGCCACGAGATGGAGGCGGTCGCACATCGACCGGAAGTACTGCGGTCCCTGGCGCCCGTACTGCTCGCGCAGATGGGCCTGGAGGTCCTTCTCCGGCATACGGGGGTCGACCGCGGGAGTGAACATGCAGGGGAACACGACGAACCGCTGACCCTCGATGTCGATCCGTTCGCTCTCGGGGGTCCCGCAGAATGGGCACGTCAGCACGGGCGGTGCAGCTCCCTTCCCCCCTTTAGCGTTCGTCGGCCAGAGTCCGGTCCGGCCCCATCTTGGACTGAATGGTATATACTACGCGCTCGCTGAACAATCATCTCCCATGGCGGTGCCCCAATCTCCCTCGGCGGACGTACCGGCGCCCGCCGCGACGCGCCCTGCGACCATCGTCCCCCGGATCGCGGTGGTGATCGGCGCGGTCGAGCGCGACCGGTTCCTGCGTTCCGCCGTCGAATCCGTTCTCGCCCAGAGCCTCCCCCGCTGCGAGTTCGAGATCCTGGTCACCCGCGACTTCCGCTCCCCGTCCCTCGACCCCTACCTCCGCGCGAACGGCGTCCCGACGATCGGTGATCCCGACCGTCGGATGGGCCGCGTGATCCGAGCCGCGCGGAGGACGCAGGCACCGCTCATCGCATTCTTGGACGATGACGATCTGTTCGAACCCGAGCGGCTGGCCCACATCCTCGAAACGTTCCAGTCTCATCCGGAGATCTCGTTCTACCGCAACCGGGTCTCGGTCATCGACGAGGTGGGTCTGTCGGTCGACCCCCGCACGTGGGACCGACTCTACCGCGCCCCGTCCCTCGACCGAACCGGTCCGCTCCTGATCGAAGCGGAGCGCAAGGGCGATCGATGGAAGGAACTGCTCAGGTCGTTCCCGGAATTCAACCTCAGCTCGATGGTCATCCGTCGCGAGGTCCTGGACGGGGCCCGCGGGGCCCTTCTCGAGGAGATGGGCGCCCGCATCGACCTCGCGCAGTTCGTGCTCGCCTACCTCTCGCCCGGCGCCCTCTACCTCGACGATCGGCGCCTGACGCGATATCGCCTGCATCTGTCGAACAATAGCCGGATCCGGGTCCGACCCGGGCAGCGAACCCCCAAGGGGTGGGAGGAGCTCGGCCGGCTGGAACGGCTGGCCCGGAACGCCGGCTGCGCGGACGTGGCGCGGTGGATCCAGCAGCAACGTATCACCGGCGGGCTCGGCTTCCACGTGGACCGCCTCACGTGCGCGGTGCACGATGCGGCCCCAGGGGCCAGCGTCTCGGGGTACGCTCGCGAGTATCTGCAGTTCGCGATCCAACACCCGCAGGCCCTCCTCCATCCTTGGGCATGGCGGCCGCTCGGATTCGCCGCGGCCCAGGCGGCGGCACCGCTCCTGACTCGGGTGCCCGGCTCCGATCTCGCGCTGCGACGCGATATCCTCATGCACTATCCCCACGGGGCCCGGTCGGAACTCGTCCCCGTACGTTACGAGGACTGATCGGGCCGAGCGGGGAGCGGTCGCCCCATACGGCGGGGAACGTTATTCCCATTCGATGGTCGCCGGCGGTTTGTCGGTGATGTCGTAGAGGACGCGTACGACCTCGCCGGAGAGCTCCCGCGTGATCCGTTCGGCGATCGTCTTCAGGACGGCCGGTGGGGGGGCCGCCGCGGTCGCGGTCATCGCGTCGCTCGACTCCACGATCCGGACGCTGACCGCCTCCCCGTGGACCCGGTTGTCGCCCAGCACGCCCACGGAGCGCGTGGGCAGCAGGACCGCGAAGTACTGCCACGGTCGCGGCATGGCCCCCGTCCGGAACGCCCGCTCGACCTCCTCCTCCACGACCCGGTTCGCGACGCGCGCGCGACGGACCCGTTCGGGGGTCACGAGCCCGTTCACCCGGACGGCGAGTCCCGGGCCGGGGAACGGCTGCCGCTCCGGTTCGGGGATCCCGAGCGCGCGGGCAACCGCCCGAACCTCGTCCTTGTACAGGTCCCGCAACGGCTCCACGAGCGTCAGGCGGCTGTCGAGGGGGATCCCGCCCACGTTGTGGTGCGTCTTGATCGTGTCGCGGAGCGAGCCCCCGCTCTCGATCCAGTCCGGCGCGATCGTTCCCTGGATCAGACGGTCGGTCCCGAACCGGTCCGCCTCGGTCTCGAAGAGACGGATGAACGTCATGCCGATCCTCCGGCGCTTCTCCTCGGGGTCGACGATCCCGTCCAGGGCCTCGAAGAACCGGTCCGCGGCGTCCCGCACCTCGTAGTGCAGCCCGCTGGCATCGAAGAACGCACGGACCCGGGCGACCTCGCCGTCCCGCAGGAGGCCATTGTCGACGAAGATCGCCCGAGCGCGATCGCCCACGGCCCGCTGGGCGAGGATCGCCGCGGCGGTGCTATCGATCCCACCGGACGCCGCGATGATCGCCCGGCCCGGGATCGCCGCGCGCAGGCGCGCCACGGCCTCGTCCACGAACTGGGCAGGGTCGGTCATGCCGGACCCCCCGGAGGCTCCTCTCGCCACTTCGCCCGGTACCGCTCGAGCTTCTCCTGCAGAGCGGGATACTTCAGGGCCAGGATCTCGGTCGCGAGGAGGGCTGCGTTCTCGGCGGCGTCGAGCCCGACGGCCGCGACGGGCACTCCCGGCGGCATCTGGACGACCGAGAGCAAGCTGTCCAGTCCGATGCCTCGATGGAGAGGCACGCCGATCACCGGCCGTGTCGTGCGCGCCGCCACGGCTCCCGGCAGCGCCGCCGAAAGTCCGGCCATCGCGATGAACACCTCGGTCGACGGGTCGCGCGTCAACCGGTCGACCTTCTCTGGGTTGCGGTGGGCGGAGGCGACGTGGACCTCGCACGTCACGCCGAACTCGGCCAGTCGCGTGCGCACCTTCTCCGCGAACTCCAGATCGGAGGCGCTCCCCACCAGCACCGCGACCTTCACGAGGCGGAGGAGGATTCGCGGGAGAAAAGGCTTCGGGCCACCCAGCGCCATCATCTCATAGCACGGTGACCATCCGTCACGCCGATGACCGCCCGCCGGCTCCACCAGGGTGGCCGTTTTCGTACCTGGTTGGGGGCCCACCTGGGAGGTGACCCGGAACTCGGCGACCGGGCCTGGCGGCGGATCCTGCATTGCCTCGGGGCGGGGATCCTGATCTACTACCTCTTCCCGCCGAACGTCCTGATCATCGTCCCGAACTACGTCATTCTGCTCCTCGCCCTCGTCGCGGTCATCCTCATCGAGACGCTGCGGCTCGGTGGGGTGCTCGAACTCCCCACGATGCGACCGTACGAACAGCATCGCATCGCGAGCTACGCCTACTTCGCCCTCGCCCTCGTCCTCGCGGTCCTCCTGTTCCCTCCCCCGATCGCCGCCGCCGTGGTCCTCGGGACCGCCTTCATCGACCCCCTGATCGGCGAGCTCCGCCGGGCCTCCCAGTACCCTCACGCCTACCCATGGATCCCGCTCGCGCTCTACACCACGTTCGCCACGGTCGCGTTCATCGGCGTCGGGAACTGGGCTCCGCTACCGGCGCTCTCCCTGGCGGTGCTGGCGGCCGTGCTCGCGCTCCTGGTGGAACGGCCGCAATGGGTCCTGGTCGACGACGACCTGGCGATGACGCTGGTCCCGGCGGTCGTGCTGTACGGGATCGTGCTCGTGGCGCCGGGGTTCGTGCACTGAACCCGGTGGACCCGCCTACGGGGTGCGGGTCCCACGGCGGGCGGCCTCGAGCGCCGCCTCCAAAGGAGCTCCCGGCTCGCCGACCGCCGTCGCCGCCGACCGATTGCCCCCACCCTTGCCCTCGAACTCGGGCAGGGCGAGGCGGAGGAGGGCGTCGGCCGCGACGCTCGGGTCGGAGGACCCGACGAAGAGGGTTCCCTTTCCCTCGCGCTCGGAGGCGAGGAGAGCGACCCGGCCCGGGGCCCGGGTGAGCAGCCGAGAGAGCTCCATCAGTTCGTTGCGATCGAGATCGATCCGCGCGTGGACGACCGTTCGGCCTCCGACGGTCTCCGAGTTCCCCGGGTCGGTCGATAGCCGATCGGCGACCGCGCGCAGGTCGTCCCCGCGCCGTCCCTTCTCCGCCCGTCGCGACGCCTCGACCTCGGAGAGCAGTCGGTCGATCCCTTCGGGGATCTTTTCCAGCGGGACGTGGAGTCGGTGCGCGGCCTCTCGCAGGACCGCCTCGTGCTCCTCCCGGATATCGAGCGCCCGCTCGCCGCTGGCGTACGTTAGGCGCACGATCCCATCCTGGATCCGCTCCACACCGAGGAGCGCGATCGCCCCGACCTCGCTCGTGTGGGTGCAGTGGGTGCCCCCGCACGCTTCGACGTCGAACTCTCCGATGTCCACGATGCGCAGTTCTCGCCCCGGTACGGCGCCCCCCTGGTACAGAGTGAACCCGAACCGTCGTTCGGCCTCGGTGCGGGACTCGAAGTAGCTCTTGACCGGACGGTCCTCCCGCACGATCTCGTTCACCCGTCGCTCGACGCGCCTCAGCTCGTCGCGGGATAGCGGTCGGTAGTGGGTGATATCGATCCGGGCGGCTTCGGTGCCCTTGTACGCTCCGGCCTGCCAAACGTGGGGACCGAGCGTCTCCCGCAGCGCCCCATTGAGCAGGTGCGTGGCCGTGTGGTGCTGCATCAGCTGGGTCCGACGCGCCCGGTCGATCTTCGCGTGCACTCGATCCCCCGGCTGGAACGGGGACGGGGCGTCCAGTCGGTGCAGGACCCAGGGACCCTTGTGGTGGACCTCGATGACCGCGAGATCCCCTAGGTGGCCGGTGTCATGGACCTGGCCGCCCCCCGTCGGGTAGAAGTACGTGCGATCGAGGACCACGAACGGTCCGTGGCTCCAGACCACGCGCGCGTCGAACGTTACGGTGTACGGGTCGAGATAGTACAGCACCTCGGTCGGGGGGACGGTGGCCGGGACCTCGGGGAGGTTCTCGGTACGCTCGACGTAATCGCGCGTCGGCGTCTCCTGTTCGTGGCGGCTCGCGACCTTCGAGTAGAAATCGTCGGGGACCTTCGGCGGGTTCGAGATGAGGGTCACCGCGACGTCCGGTGGGACCCCGAGGGAGTCGTACCACTCGACAAGGTTCTCCTCGGTGATGCGCCCTCCGGACGCCACGACCCGCTCCTCCTGCCGACGGAGGATCGGTCGCGCGCGCTCCAACGCCTCCCCGTACCGCTCGATCTCGGCCGCGAGCAGTTGGTCGCGGTCCTCCCGATGGGCTCTGACCTCGGGGTACTCCCGGGCGATCTCTCGCGCGACGCGGTCGATGACCGCGACCAGATCCGGCGCTTCGGGGGCGTTGGCGAGCACCCGCAGCGCACGCCGGATGAGGAGTCGCGCGAAGTACCCCTCCTTCGAGTTCGATGGCACGATCCCGTCGGTGAGCATGAACGAGAGCGCACGGGCGTGATCGATCACGATCGCCGCCTCGCGGGGAGCGAGCGTGTGCCGGAGCTCCTCGTAGGGGGCTCCGAACACCGGTTCGTACGCGGTCTTCGTCCCATGGCTCATCCAGACGAACCGCTCGAGGCCGTAACCGGTGTCGACGACCGTGAGCGGCATCGGTCGTACGCCGGCGGCGTCGCGGACGTACTCCATGAAGACGAGCGTCCCCAGCTCCAGGCCCGCCAGGCCGACGCTCAGCGAGGGGCCTAGGTTCCCACCCCCCTCCCACTCCTCTTCCTTGTAGGTGATCGCCCGAGCTTGGGCGCCGAACTCCGAGACCAACAGGTCCTGGCAGAGCTCGACGCATCGGTCCTTGAAGTAGACCTCGTGGTCGGGCCGGTTGAACGCGTGATGCGCCATCATCTCGAACTCGGTGAAATGCCGGCCCGAGACGCCGACCTCGTCGATGTCGATGAACCGCAGGCACGGCTGGGAGATCGTGAGCGGGTTGGCGGGAGGCGGGATCGCGCCGCTCGTCACCCACGGCTGGAAGTCGTAGATGCTCGCCTGCGTGAAGAACACGTCGTTACGCCATCGGGCGACCGTGGGATATCGGCGCACGCGCGTATGCCCGTGGCGCTCGAAGTAACCGAGGTACGCCTCCCGGGCCTCGTGAGGGGAGTACGGGCGCTTGAAGCCGGGTCGGCCGATGAAGGCGTACGGGGAGCACGGCGCCTCCTGGCACCGCGTATGCTCGCCGAGGGTCCAGAACGCGGAACCGCATGCGGGGCACGTCCGTCGTTGGAACCCCTCGCGATGGAAGTAGGCCAGGTCGTACTCGCTCGGATCCATCGTCGGCGGCTCGGACGGCTCCGGGCCTTTAAGCCGTTTGGTGGACCGACGCTCGGAACGAGCGACGCCGGGTTCGGGCCGATGGCACCCCCGCTCCACCTTCAAGAACTTCCATGACTCCCCCGGGGCGGTGTCGCTGACGGGCCCTCCCTCCATGGGCGCGCGCTCTTCCGCGGAGGCGAACCGCTCCACCTGGATCCTGATCGCGGTCCGTGCCGGATACGCCTACAATTGGTTCACCATCGGGCCCGCGCTCCCCGCGATCGGGGTCTCGTTCGCGATCGGCCCCGCCGAATGGGGCGTGCTGGTCGCTTCGTTCCTCGTCGGGGCCGGGGCGATGCAGGTTCCGGCGGGGCTCTGGGCCCGACGGCGCGGCTCGCGCGCGGTCAGTCTGTACGGTGCGGCCCTGCTCGGGATCGCGAGCATCCTATGCGCGCTGGCGCCGTCCTTCGCGGTCCTCCTCGCCCTGCGGGTGGTCGCCGGGGTCGGCGCGGGTCTGTTCTTCTCTCCGGCGATCGGGCTCGTCTCCTCCCTCCATTCGGAAGGGCGTCGGGGCCTCGCGGTCGGAGGGTTCAGCTCGGCGTTCAGCGCCGGGGCCGCGCTCGGGATCTTCACGTCGGCGCTCGTGGTCGCGGGCATCGGCTGGCAGTGGGACCTCGCGTCGGGAGGGATCGGACTCCTGGTGCTGACCGGATGCGCGGCGCTCTTCATCCCACGGAGCGCGGGGGCTCCCCCTCCGCGCCCTCTCCCCGCCGAGCGCGTCCCCCGCTCGCTCCGGATCCCCACGCTGTGGGCGATCGGATTCGCCTTCATCGGCCTCGAAGGGGCCGCGTTCGCCACGAGCCAGTTCGTGGTCCCGTACGGAACGCTGACCCAGGGGTGGACCGCCGCGGTCGCGGGAGCGGTCGGGATCGCGTTCGTCCTCCCGAGCGTCGTCGGGGGACCCTACGGCGGTACGGTCGCGGAGCGACGGTCGAACCATCGAACGCAGTTCGTCGTGGCGACGGGAGCCGCCGCGCTGGTCCTGTTCGCCCTCCCGTGGTCCGGGCTCGCCGGTGCCGTGGCGATCGGGATCGTCTTCTCGTTCTGTTACGGGGTCATCTACGCGGTCATGTACATCGTGCCGCTCTACATGCCCGACGTCCCCCGCGAGGAGGTCCCGATCGCCATCGGCTTGTTCAATTCGATCCAACTCGCCGGGGGGGCCGTGATCGCATCGGTGTTCGGCTGGATCCTCGCCGCGACGTCGTACGCGTTCGCCTGGCCCGCCCTCGCGGTGATGATGGTCGCGCCGCTCGCGGTGCTCCTCGCGATCCCGCCGATCCGCCGTTCGTCGCGCCGGGCCGCGCGCGCGGACGGGGCCGGTCCGCCGGCCGCGGCGGCACCCGCCCGTCCCGCAGCGCGCGTCCCGTAGCGCACCGGGGTGCGATCGGGCACTCGCCGCATCGCGGCGAGATCGGCCGGCAGACGTTCTGCCCGTGCTGTACGAGGAGCGGGTTGAGGGGGATCCAGTACCGGCGATCAACAACCTCGCGCAGGCGCTGCTCGGTCTCCTCGGGTGTCCGGGTGCGCACGACCCCGAGACGGTTCGCGATGCGGTGGACGTGCGTGTCGACGGGGATCGCCGGGATGCCGTACCCGAACACGAGGACGCAGTTCGCGGTCTTCGGCCCGACGCCCCGCAGGGAGGTCAGCTCCTCGAGCGTCCGGGGGACCTCCCCGTGGAATCGGCCCTGGACGTCGCGCGCGATCTGGCGGATGACGCGCGACTTGACGCGATAGAACCCCGTCCCATGGATGAGACGTTCCACGGTCGGGAGGGGCGCGCTCCCGAGCGACGCGGGGTCGGGGTACCGGGCGAACAGCTGGGCGGAGGCGACGTCCGTCGCCTCGTCTCGGGTCCGCTGGCTGAGGACGGTTCCGATCAGGACCTGGAACGGGTCCTCCGCATGGTCCCTCAGATACGGGACGCGCCAGTCTCCGCGGCCGTAGAACGCCGACAGGCGATCCATCACGAGGTCCCAATCGATCGGCCGGACCGGGGTCATCCCTTCCGCCCTCGGGTCACCGGGCGGGCGGTGGGCTCCCCCAGCGAGGGCGGCGGGCCGCGTCCCGGGTCGGAGAGGTCCGGCTCCTCGGCCGGTGCGCCTCCTTCGAGGGCACGGAGGAGATCCCCCACCAGGTAGTCGCTACCGGTCACCAGAACGAGCCCCTCACGGCTCACGGCGGCCCGCGCGAGCTGCAGCCCCTCGACGGCGTTCGGAGCGAGCACGACGATCGGGAACTGACCCGCCGCGAGGACCTTCAACTCCGTGGGCGCCATGCCGCGTTCGCTCGCGACCGGAACCAGCACGAGCGTGCGGGCGAGCACCGCGAGCGTGGAGAGCATCGCCGTCGCATCCTTGCCGACCAGGCAGCCGAAGACGATCGCATTGTCCGTCGCATCGATCGCGGGATCGATCTCGGCGAGGCTCTGCGCCACGGCCCGGACGCTCTCGGGAGTATGGGCAACATCGAGGTAGACGTCCGGGCGACGGCCGATCCGTTCCATGCGGCCCCTCCATCGGATCGTGCGGAGACCCCGCCGGACCGAGGCCGGCGCGATCGGTGCCGAGGCCGACTCGAGGAAGCGGGCCGCGGCCGCGACCGCGAGCCCCGTGTTCCCGGGTTGGAATCGGCCAAGGAGCGGGATCCGGATGCGGTCGAACGTGCGGGCGGGGATGTGTACGTCGAACGCCTGGCCATCGGCGTCCACCTCACGGTTCTCGACCTTCACCTCGCGCCCCAGGTGCCAGAGCGGGACGGCCTTCTCGGCGGCCGCGGCCTCGATCACGGTCCGCCCTTCGGCGGGGAGCTCCCCGAGCACGCCGGTCATCCCCGCGTGGAAGATCCCGGATTTCTCGCGGGCGATCGCCGCGATCGTCGGTCCGAGGATCTCGGTGTGCTCGAGCTCGAGCGTGGTGATCACGCCGACGCGGGAGGCGAGAACGTTCGTCGCGTCCCACCGACCCCCGATCCCCACCTCGACCACCGCGGCGTCGACGCGGGAACGCGCGAAGTGATCGAACGCCAGCGCGGTCGTGCACTCGAAGAACGTGGCCGGACGATCGATGCGGCCCTCGGCGAGCAAGGTACGTTCGGCGTGGAGGATCCGATCGAGCCCTCGGACGACCGCGGCGGGGGAGATGAGGGTCCCGTCGATCTGGATCCGCTCTCGGTAGCTGGCGAGGTGCGGGGAGAGGAACAGCCCGGTGCGCAGACCGTGCGCCGAGAGGATCGCCTGCGTCATCGCGGAGACCGACCCCTTTCCTTTGCTCCCCGTAACGTGGACGGCGGGGAACTTGCGCTGCGGGGCCCCGAGGGACTCCCCGAGGGCGGAGATCACTTCGAGCCCGGGGCGCATTCCGAAGCGGCGTCGACGGAACAGCTCCCCGAGCGTCGCCCGATAGGCGGCGGTGCTCACGGGAATCGATCGGCAGAGGGTCGCGTCCGATTAAGGTGTATCGCACCGGCCCGAGCGGCCGGCCCTAGTACATCGACCGCTCGCGGTACGCGCCGTAGACGTCCTGGAAGGCGCGGACGATCTCCCCGAGGGTCGCGCGCGCGCGCAGCGCATCGAGCACGACGGGCATGGTGTTCTCGTCCTCCGTGGCGGCGACCTTGCGGAGGCGATCGAGGGCGGCCGCGTGCTTCGCTCGGTCCCGCCGCGCCCGCAGGGCCTTGAGCCGCCGGGATTGGAGCGCGCGCGCCTCCTCGCCGATCTTGAGGCGGGGGACCTTGACCGGGTCGGTACCGGCGTAGGTGTTGATCCCGACGACCTTCGCCTCCCCGCTGTCGACCCGACGCTGGTAGCGGAACGACGCCTCCTGGATCTCGCGCTGGGGGAATCCCCGCTCGATCGCCGCGACGACCCCTCCGATCTCCTCGATCCGGTCGAAGTAACGATGGGCCTCCTCCTCGAGGCGGTCGGTGAGCCATTCGACGTAGTAACTGCCGCCGAACGGGTCGATCGAGTCGGCGACCCCGGCCTCGTGGGACAGGATCTGCTGGGTGCGCAGGGCGATCCGCACCGCGTCCTCGCTCGGGAGCTGGAGCGCCTCGTCGTAAGAGTTCGTGTGCAGCGATTGGGTGCCGCCGAGCACGCCGGCGAGCGCCTGGATGGTGGTGCGGACGATGTTCAGCTCGGGTTGTTGCGCGGTGCACGAGCAGCCCGCGGTCTGCGTATGGAACCGCATCCACCACGACCGCTCCTTCTTCGCACCGTACTGGTCCCGCATCGTCTCCGCCCAGATGCGGCGGGCCGCGCGGTACTTGGCGATCTCCTCGAAGAAGTCGTTGTGGGCATTGAAGAAGAAGGAGAGCCGGCTCGCGAAATCGTCGACCGGGATGCCGCGGCGGATCGCCTCCTCCACATACGTCATCCCATCGGCCAGGGTGAAGGCGAGCTCCTGGGCCGCGGTCGATCCCGCCTCCCGGATATGATATCCCGAGATCGAGATCGGATTCCATCGGGACATCTCCCGCGTCGCGTATTCGATCGTGTCCGTCACCAAGCGCAGCGCCGGACCCGGCGGGTAGAGGAACTCCTTCTGTGCGATGTACTCCTTCAGGATATCGTTCTGCGTCGTACCCCCGAGCTGGTCCGGGCCGATCCCCATCCGTTCGGCCGCGAGGATGTACATCCCCCAGACGATGTTCGCCGGGGCGTTGATCGTCATGCTCGTCGTCACCTCCGCGAGCGGGACCCGAGCGAGCAGCCGATCCATGTCGTCGAGCGAACTGACGTTGACGCCGCACTTGCCGACCTCCCCGAGGGCTTCGGGATCGTCGGCGTCGATCCCGTACAACGTCGGGTCGTCGAAGGCGATCGACAATCCCGACTCCCCGTGGGCGAGCAGGTAGTGGAAGCGCCGGTTGGTGTCCTCGGGAGAGCCGAACCCCGAGAACATCCGCATCGACCAGCGACGGCCGCGATACATCGTGGGGTGGATGCCCCGCGTGAACGGGAACTCACCGGGATATCCGATGCGATCGAACGAGCTCTTCGGGGATCGCGGAGTGTAGAGCCGATCGACCGGGATCCCGCCGAGGGTGGTGAACTCGCTCCGCCGCTCGGGCCCCTTGGCGAGCGCGGGGGCGAGGACCTCCTCCTCCCAACGCTTCTGTGCGTCGAGCAGGGGATCGGATCGCGAGGTAGCGGGACGGCCCGGGCTCTCCGGGGTCGGCTGGGAGCGACTCTCCGCCATCGAAAGGAGACTGTCCGCCGCGGTGATAACCTCGCCGACGCGCGTCGGGGTTCGTTACCGGACCGACGCCGTTCCGACCGGTTCGGGGGCAACGCGAAGTCCGACCAGGTCGCTGCTGCCGCGACGGTACATCCGCGCTCCGCAGCGTCGAGCGAAGCGGGGAAAGGCCCGTCCCGTCCAGATCGTGTTGTCGGCGAGCACGACCGCGCCCGCCGCGAGCTTCGGGCGGACGGTCTCGAGCTCGAAGGTCAGGTGCGTGCTCGTATGCAGGCTGTCGTGCAGGAACAGGCCGATCGACGGGAGCTCCCCGACAAGCTGGGGCAGGAGTCGTTCGCTCCGGCCGAGCCTCAGGTCCCATCCGCGTCGCAGCTTCGGCGGGATTGCCCACCCGCTGGAACGGCCGGGAGGCACCGCGACGGGAGATTCCCGCGCCCCGAGCCGGATCGCGCGCTGCGGCATGGGGGCATCGATCGAATGCAGCATCCCGCGCCGATTCCTGCGGAGCGCGAGCAGGAGGTGGGCCGACGAGACCCCACTGCTGACCCCGGTCTCGACGACGTGTTCGGGCCGCAGCGCCCGGACGAGCGCGTAGAGCTCGAGGGGGGCGCGGAACTGGGCATAGTAGCTCCGACCCCCCGACCGGAGTCGGTCGTGGATCTCCCCGTCGATCTCCACGAACGCTCCGGCCTCCCGAAGGATCTGCTGCACCGCACGCGGCGGGATCGCGAGCAGTTCCGAGAGCCACCGAACGTTCGCGCGCGCCCGGGGATCCCCGAGTCGGCGGCGGGCGGCCTCGGCCTCCGCGGGGGGCCGCATCGCTCGTGACGGACTCATCGCGCCCCGGCCCGCCGTTCCGGTGCGTCGGGGATCTCGGACGGGCGTTTCGGCTCGAGGTGAGCTCGGTCGACGGTGAGGCGACGCGCACCGCCCTGCTGTTCGATGTGGGTCTCGTCCAACGCGATGCGCCGCTCGAAGAACGGGGCATCGACGACGAGGGTCTCGAACTCGCCCCCTTCTCCCGCGGAATGGAACCGTCGGAGCTCGTGACTCCGGCGCTCCAGTTCGACGAGGAGACGGAGGTCGAGCCGTTGCCCGAGGAGTTCCTCCGTGAGCGGCTCGGCCGACAGGTGGATCATCCGGATGTCGAGGCCCGCATCGATCTCGGCCCGCACGACCGTCGAGCCTTCCTTTCCCCACAGAGGCGTGTACACCGGTCGGTGGACCTCGTCGGCGACCCGCAGGAGGCGCGACCACTGATAGGAGGAGGCGATCGCCCCCGCGACCACCGGGCCGCTGCCGGCGGCGAGCGCGACGCGCAGGGCCTCGATCTCGTCCTCTTCGCGGCGACCGGTGACGGGCTCGGAGCGGCACCGTTTGCCCCACGCCTCCGCCTGCAACTCCACGAGGGGGAGATTCGGCGTGTGGAACATCCAGGAGTCGGGGTCCTCCGGTCGCACGACGAGCAGCTCGTCGACCGTCCACCCCTGGGTGTCCGCGAGGTACGCCGAGAATATCGAATCCTTACCTCCCGAGACGAGCGCGGTGACCGTCATCGGTTCCCCTCTATTCGGGGCCCGCCCGCCAGCGCTCGTACAGATGCTCGAGGTCGCTCGACCCGAGCGTCGCTCCGCGCCAGGACCACCGGCCGGCTCCGGGCTCGACGGTCCCGAGGCGCGCGACGCGGGTCGGCCGCATCGACCGTTCGAACGCGCGCTCCCGACCGGCGGCGACTTCCACGACCCAGCGCGACGCACCTTCGGCGGCGAGCGCGAGTCCCGGGGACGGCAGTCCCGTCGCGCGGAGGTCCACCGAGAATCCGAACCCGCCCCCGAACGCCATCTCGCAGAGGGTCACGGCGAGGCCTCCGTCCGAGAGATCGTGCACCGCACGCAGCCAACCTCTGCGTCCGGCCGACAGGAGCCCGTCGCCGGCCCGTCGCGTCTCGGCGGGGCGAGGGATCGGCGGTCGGACCCGCGCGTCGCCATGACGCCGCGCCCACAGCGACCCCCCCAGCTGCGGGAGCGAGCGGCCGACGAGATAGAGGGGATCTCCCGTCGCCTTGAGATCGGTCGTCGTTGCGTGCCGGATGTCCCGCACGATGCCGGTCGCCATCAGCACCGGGGTCGGTGGGATCTCCCGCCCGATACCTCCGTTGTAGAAGCTGACGTTCCCCGAGGGGACCGCGAACCCGAACGCCCGCGCCCCGGCCGCGAGCCCGCGGACGACCTCGGAGAAATCGCCCAGGACGTGCGGATCCTCCGGGTTCCCGAAGTTCAGGCAGTTGGTGAAGGCGTCGGGCCGAGCCCCGACGGCGTAGAGGTTGCGTGCGGCCTCTTCCACGACCGCGACCCCCCCGACGTACGGATCTTCCCGGCACGTCCACGGCTGGGTCGCGACGGCGATCGCGAGGCCTCTCCAGCTCTGGGCGCGGGGTCTCAGGACCGCGGCATCGCCGTGCGAAGGGCTGGTGACCCGACCGTGCAACGGTTTGATCACCGTGCGTCCTTGGACCTCGTGGTCGTAGACCCGGAGGAACGCCTCCCGAGAACGGGAATCCGGTGCGAGGACCAGTTCCTCGACCACCGCTTCGAGGTCCGAATCGGGAACGGATACTTCCCGGCGGAAGCGACGGCGGCGGACCCGATACGGGCGGTGCCGCGGCTCCGGGTCGACCCGGAATCCGACCCGCAGCCGCGCGGCCGGACGGCCGTCCCAGTCGATCTCCTCGAGCGGTCCGGGCGTGACGCGGCCGATATCGTTGAACGGAACGTCGTAGCGACGGAAGATCGCCGCGGCGTCTCCCACATCGTCCGGGTCGACATCGAGGACCATCCGCTCCTGCGACTCCGAGACCCAGACCTCCCACGGGGCCAGACCGGGCTCGCGGAGGGGAACCTGCGCGAGGTCGATGTGCATTCCGAACCCGCCGGCGTACACGAGCTCACCCATGGCGCTCGCGATCCCGCCGCCACCGAGGTCCTTCAAGCCGCGGACGAGGCCCCGGTCGAACGCCTCCAGGCACGCGTGGATCAGAGGCTCCTTCAGGATCGGGTTGCCGAGCTGGACCGCCCCCCGGGATTCGGTCTCGCTGCGCGCGGTCAGCTCGCGCGACGCGAACGAGACCCCACCGATGCCGTCGCGGCCCGTGTGTCCGCCCGTCAGGATCAGGTGGTCGCCGGGGCGACGCGCTCGATTCGGGAGAAGGCGAGAACGGGGCAACCAGCCGACGCATCCCACGTTCACGAGCGGGTTGACGACGAACGCGGGATCGAAGTACACGCCTCCGCTCACCGTGGGGACGCCGACCCGGTTGCCGTAATCGCGGATCCCGCTGACGACCCCGTCCAACAGGTAGCGTGGGCTCTTCACACCGGTCGGGAGGTCCTTCGCGGCGAGATCCAACGGCCCGAAGAAGATCGGATCGGCGAGCGCGATCGGCTCCCCCCCGACGGCGAGCACGTCGCGAAGGATCCCACCGATTCCCGTCGCCGCTCCGCCGTACGGCTCGACCGCGGACGGGTGGTTGTGCGATTCGATCCGGATGGCGTACGCCCACCCGGGCTCGAACGACAGGACCCCCGCGTCACCGGTACCCAGGACCCGGGGCTTCGGATGGAGCTTGGAAAACGATCGACGCAAGAAGACGCGGGAGCTCTTGTAACTGCAGTGCTCGCTCCAGCTCTGGGCGAGGCCGGCGAGCTCGACGTCGGTCGGCTCACGGCCCTCGGTGCGGAAGTACCGCTGGATCCGGCGCAGGTCCACGGGATCGAATCCGAGGCCCCGCTCCACCGAGATCTTCTCAAGCTGCGGAAGGCCGGCCCGGAGGACGGGTACCGACTGGACGTTCGGGGCCCACTTCACGGACGCGCGGGTACCGCCTGCGCGCATCTCCTCACTCGGGGTCGGCGGACAGACGGACTCGGTGGACGACGGGGTTCGCGAGCAGCCGATCGACGGCCTCTTGGGCGAGATGCCGGGCCTCTTCGACGGTGACATCCGAGAACTCGAGCTCGTAGATGCGGGCGGTACGGACGACGGGCGTGGGGGTGATCGCGAGGAGCCCCAGCGCCTTCTCCACGCTTTCGGCCTCGGCGTCCATCACTCCCGGCTTGAGCGAGACGCGAACTTCGATCCGGACCGTCCGATGCGTCGGGTCCACAGGGGGGCCTCGCGCGTCGAATCGCGCTCGCTTCTTAACGGCTCCCGACGCCCGGATCCGATCGGAGGCCGGTCGGAGCCCCCGATCGCGACGGCCGGAGATGTATTATTCCGTCGTCTGCGTGCGACGACGCAATCCTCCCCCTCCCGCGCGGATACAACGCATCAGGACGGACCTACTAGCGATGACCGAGCCGGCCCACCCAACAAAGGCACCTGTCGTGTCGTCGTTCGACGAACTCCCCCTCAGCCCCTCCCTGCGCCAAGGTGTGCGCGAGATGGGATATCGCG
>JBEKEW010000014.1:0-16946 GCA_050013635.1 Thermoplasmata archaeon
TCGTCGACCAGACCCGCTCGACCCATTCGGGGGTCACCTCCCGGGCAACGGTCTCGAGGTTATCGATCGAGGTAGAATCCAGGTCGATTCCCACGATGGCGACCTGGAGGACCGGGAGATCGCCCTCGATCGAACGGGTCGACTCTTCCCGCGAGTTCGATGCGACGACCGGATCCTCCCGGCCCATCGTTCCAACCGGCCAGGAGCTCGACGGCACGACCACCTCGGGGCGCAGGACCCGAGCGGGGGGAGCCTCCCCGTCTATATGGGCGCGGGTACAAACTAGGGCGCTCCCGGGCGGTTCGGTCCCGGGTGGGTAGGTTACGGTCGCTTCCGACGCTGCGTAGAGCTTAAACCATGAGGCGTGGTCATAACGTGGAGACAACGGCGATGATCGCGATCGAGATGAAGACGGCAGCGGCCGACCAGGTCAAGCAACTGATCCGTGGACAGAAGCCCGAGATCGCCGTGCGCGTGTACGCCCAGCCCGGTGGCGGTGGGTGCGGTGGGGGTTCCCACGTGCAGTTCGGGATGGCGTTCGCCAAGCCGCGCGCCGACGACGAGGTCGTCACCCTCGGAGACCTCCGCGTCATCGTCGACCCGTCGAGCGTGAAGTACGTCAACGGTGCGGTCATCGACTACGTTGAGAACCTGAACGAATCCGGATTCAAGATCACCAACCCGACCCTCCCCGAGGCGGACGCGGCGGGGGAAGCGGGCGGATGCGGCTCCTGCGGATCGAACTCCGCCAACGGCGGCGGGTGTGGCTGCGGCTGAACGGAACCCTGACGAACGCGAGCGGTGCGTCCCGCCACCGCCCCGCGCCTATAGGGCGGAGCCCCGGGCCTCCGGGACCGGGAACGAGCGCTAGCCCAGGACGGCGGGCGTCGTGAGCGCGGAGCCTCTCGTAGCCCGGGACCTGCGCAAGGTCTACAACACTCGGGGAGCCCCACCGACCGAGGCCCTTTCGGGGGTGTCGATCGAGGTCCGATCGCGCGAACGTGTGGCCCTCCTGGGCCGCAACGGAGCCGGCAAGACGACGTTCCTGAAGATCGCTTCCACGCTGCTGCGCCCGACCTCGGGGAGCATCGAGATCTTCGGACACGACGCCGACCGTAACCCGGACCGAGCCCGGCCTCTGATCGCGGTCGTCCCGCAGGAAGGCAAGCCGTTCTTCCACCTGACCCCGCGCGAACAGGTCTACACGTATCTGCGCACCCGAGGCCTGAGCCGTGAGGTCGCGCAGACGCGCACCTCCAAGGCGATCAAACAGATGGGGCTCGAGGAGGTCCAGAACCGCCTCGCGATCACGCTCTCGGGCGGACAACGCCAGCGCACGATGGTGGCGACCGTGATCGCGACCGAGGCCCCCCTGCTGTTCTTGGACGAGCCGACGATCGGGATGGACCCCTTCGCACGCCGGGCGGTCTGGGAGGCGCTCCGCGAACTGACCCGCAAGGGCTCGACGATGCTGCTGACGACGCACTACTTGGATGAGGCCGACGTGCTGAGCGACCGACTGTACATCATCGAGCGCGGCCTCGTGCTGATGGAGGGGACGGCGGAGGAACTGAAGCGCTCCGTGGGAGGCACCCTCAAGGTCACGATCGCGGGGGAGACGCATCATGCGGAACTGTTCCGCTCCTTCGGCACCGTGATGAGCGACGCGAGCTCGCTCACGGTGATCGTTCCTCCGGATCGGTTGGGCGAGCTCATGGCGATCGCCGTCCGGGAGCGCCTCACGACGACGGTCGGCCCGGTCACCCTGGAGGAGGCGTTCATGCGCGCGGTGGGGCGCTCGATCAATGAGGACGAGTGAGGCTCCGCCCTCCTACCGCGCCTTTCGGGGGCTCTCGGCGTTCTTCTGGACGGAGGTGCGGGTCCAGTCGCACGAATCCACCGCGATGGCGACCTCGATGGTCGTCCAAGGAGTCCTCCTCGTCTTCGTATTCATCCTGGACCGGAGCCTCCTGCCGGTCGCGTTCCTCGGCGCGATCATCTTCTCGATGTTCACGATGGGCCAGCGTCTCCTGAACGAGGCGGCGTACATCCGCATCGATCACAAGGTCAACGAACTGTACCTCGCCTCCCCGCTGACCCCGGAGGCGTACTTCCTCGGGATGGCCGCGGGCGTGATGTTCGTGTACCTCACCCCGGTCGTGATCCTCTTCGTCCTCGCGGAGGCGGTGGTCGGATATGCGCTGCCCACGGTCCTCCTGCTGGTCGGGACGGGGATGCTCGTGTGGTTGTTCTCGGCGTCGTTCGGGTACGTCTTCTCGACGTTCTTCCGCGACAACCGAGCGATCTGGGCGTACGCGAGCATCGTCTTCAACGGATTCGGCGTCCTGCCTCCGGTCTTCTATCCGCTGTCGTACTTCCCGGTCGCCCTCCAGCCGGTCGCGTTGGTCCTCCCTCCGAGCGCTGCGACGGCCCTCCTCCAAGTGTCGATCGGAGCGACCAGCCTCCCCACGGGGGCGATCGTGCTGGCGGCCGGCGCGCTGGTCGCGGAGACCGTCGCGATGTTCCTGTTCACGATCTACTGGGCCCGCCGGAAGGTCCGGGAGGCATGAGGGTGGCGACCGCAGCCGGGGAACCGTTCGTCGTCCAGCGGGGCCGCGCGCTGCCCGCGTTCGCGATCATCGGCTGGAAGTGGATCGGCCGCAGCCCCGCGGTCGCGGTCGCCCCGATCCTGCTTCCGTTCATCTTCCTGTACTTCCTCAGCCTGATCTCCCCGCCGTACCTCCTGCCGCTCGAGATCGTGGGGGCGATGCTCTTCACGATGCAGAACATCGGCAGCTGGGTCCTCGGGGACAGCGCCGTCTGGCGGATCGAGTGCTCGCTCCAGGACATGTTCGTCGCGAGCCCGCTGGGCCGGGTCCGCTACCTGTTCGGGATCGCCTTTTCGAACCTGATCGCGATGATCCCCGCGCTCGCCGTTCTGTCCGTCCTGCTGTACTACGAGCTCGGACGGAACGGGATGGCGTTCACCGCGTACGCCGGGCTCGTCCTGCTCGGCGCGCTCGCCGTGATGTGGGTCCTCTTCAGCGCCGTTGGGATCAGCGTATCGAGCCGCGTCAAGACCCAACGGGCGATCTATCCGGTCGGGAACCTCACGTTCACGATCCTCGGCATGCTCGCTCCGCTGTACTACCCGCTCTCGTCCCTGCCTCCGCTCTGGCAGGACCTCGCGCGATTCTTGCCGACCACCTACGCGGCGCTGCTGGTTCAGGGCGCCTTCGGGATCACCCCGGCGACACCGCCGGAGATGGCGATGTACGCCGGGCTCCTGCTGCTCAGCGCGACCGTGGGGATCGTGCTCGCGCTGCGAATGTACAAGTGGCGGGTCGACTGACTTCGGAACCCAAATGTTCAAACCCCTGTGTGGCATGCGCGGGTCGGTGCGTTCCGAGCTACAACACCTCCGTCATCTTCCGCTCCGATACGAGCGAACGCGCTCTCGTCCGGTTCCTCTCCGTTCCCGTTGGAGGTCCGGAGGGTAGGAACACCGATCGATGAGTCCCGACGAGTTCGACGAAATCCTCTCCGCGCTCGACCGCGAGACCGCCCGGATCCGGGTCCGGGCCGAACCCCGCAGGTACAACAAGCCCGCTACGGTGATCTCCGGGTTCCCGCCCGGCGTGGACCTCGCGGAAACGACCCGGTCCCTGAAGAATCGGCTCGCGACCGGGGGCAGCGTCGTGGACGGGGAGGTGTACCTCCAAGGCGATCACCGCGCACGGATCCGCGACGAGCTCGCCCGGCTCGGGTTCGATCCGGAAACCATCGAGATCTCGGACGCTGCGCTGCCGAAACGCGGGCGCCGAGGTTGACGTCGCTCGGACGGTCGCCACGCCGATCGGCCGCGCTCGGGCAAGATCCGCTCCGATTCTACGCAGAATGTGGGGGTCGGGGGGTATAATAGCCCCCTCACCTGGACTACGGTGAGGTAACGGCAATGGCAGGCTATGCGCATCCCGACGTGCTGGTCGACACCGAATGGGTGCTCGCGCACCACAAGGACCCGAAGGTCCGCGTCGCCGAGGTGGATTACGATCCCTCCGCGAACTACGAGCAGGGTCACATCCCCGGCTCCGTGCTCTTCGACTGGCGTAAGGACATCAACGACCCGGTGGCCCGGGACATCGTCTCGCCGGCGGCGCTCACCGAGCTCTTCCGCAAGGCGGGGATCGACGACGACTCGACGCTGGTCCTCTACGGGGACTTCAACAACTGGTTCGCCGCGTTCGCCTTCTGGGTGTTCGCGTACTACGGGGTGACGCACGTCAAGATCCTGAACGGCGGCCGAAAGAAGTGGATCGCGGAGGACAAGCCCCTCACGAAGGAGGCCCCGAAGGTCCACGCCGGTACGTTCACCGCGCACCCGCCGAACCCGAAGTTGCGTGTATACTTGGACGATGTGCGGAAGTCGCTTCCCGAGGTCAAGGCCGGCCGAGCGGTCCTCGTGGACGTTCGAGGACCGAAGGAGTTCTCGGGCGAGATCACGGCGCCGCCCGAGTACCCGACCGAGCACGCTCAGCGGGGAGGTCACATCCCCGGCGCGAAGAACATTCCATGGGCCCAGGCGGTCAACGAGGACGGCACGTTCAGGTCCCGCGAGCAGCTCGACGAGCTGTACGGCTCCAAGGGGGCCAAGCCCGGGACGCCCGTGATCACGTACTGCCGGATCGGGGAGCGGTCGAGCCACACGTGGTTCGTGCTGACGTATCTCCTCGGGTACTCGGACGTCCGGAACTACGACGGTTCGTGGACCGAATGGGGGAACCTCATCCGGACCCCGATCGAGAAGCCGTAGGCCCCCCATCCCTTCGGGGCACCCGGGGTACCGGGTGCTCCTCCTTGCGGACGAGGAACTCGTTGAGATCCCCCTCACGCCGGCGGGCCAGGAGGGCGTGGCCCGTTTGGTCGGACCATCGCTCCATCTCGATCGGGCTCGTCGGGTCGTCCGTGACGAGGAGGATCGCGATGCCCGCGGGACGCCCGGAGAGCTCCTCGTTGAGCTTCGTCAAGATCGCCGAACACTCCAACCCGATCTCGAACATCTGGAGGTCCGGCGTCGCCGGCCAGCATCGGATCCGCTGCGCACGGATCCTTTCCAAGAGGCGGTCCTTCACGCGCTCCGCGCTCTCGAGCCCGGGCCCGTCGACCCGGTCCGGCCGGATCCGCACGACCCATCCCGCTTCGTACGGAGAGTCGTTGATGAGCCGGGGCCGCTGGACCACGGCGTCGTTCCGCTCGGTGATGGTGCCACCGACCGGCATCCGGACCGCGCCCGTGTAGCGGATCGTCTCGAGCATGCCCACGCTGCGGCCTTGGGCGATCGGGCCCTCCACGGGCCGGAAGGTGACGGCGATCACCGGGCCGATGAAAGCGGCGAAGACCGAGATGACCCCGAGGCGTGCCGAGACGCCGTCCGCCTCCACCGCCATCCAGACGTTGTTCTCCAGATCGTAGAGACGATCCTCCGGTAGCGGGCACCCGTCCAGGTCCACGCGAGCGGAAGCGACCCGGGCCATTTACCGCTTGGCGCCTTCGGCCGACGGAACCTTTTTCGCGCATGCGGTCCCTCGCGCCGCGATGACCGCGTCCGCGCCTGCGCGCCAGCCGACCCATGCCCGGCGATTTCGGTGCCGTTGCGGCCACCTCCTAATGGACCACATGCAAGCCGAAGCGATCGCCGGTACGGCGAGCTTTCGGCTCGAGGCGAGCGGAGCGTGCGCGGTCTGCGGCGACGGCGTCTGCCGCAAGTTCTCGCCCGGGGCCGCGTGAAGCCCCCGGCCCGGCCGCTCAGCCGTACGCCGCGCGCAACAGGTATTCCTTGAACTGGCGGAGTCGCTCGTCCCAGAAGTGGAAGTGCCAGGACCGCGCGGCTTCCCATGCCTCTCCGCTTCCCCAACCGGTATGTTCCAAGGTCACGTCGATCCCTTCGGGCGACTCCTGGAGTCGGATGTACACTCGGGTGCGGGGTTCCGGCTCGTTCATCCAGCGCGCGAACTCGGGCGGTCCGGTCCAGGTGAACTCCAGATCGATGTCGGGGTGGAGGACCTGGATCTGACCCTGGCTGGTGAATCCCTTGGGATCCTTCCACGTGAGAGCGAACACACCGCCGACCTCCGGGGTCACGCGCGCAGAATCGCAGAGCCAACTCTCGAGCGCCTTCGGCTCGACCAGCGACGAAAAGACCATCGGTATCGGAAGGGGGATTGTTACCTGGATAAGGATCGGGTCCAACGCTTCCTCGACCACGCCCGCCGGTTCCCATCCGCGCGTAAAGGGTTTGCGCAGTTCGGACCGAGGCAGTCGACGGGGATCGGGAGCGGGGCCGGCCGCAGCCGATTCGGGGCGCGGCGTCGCACCCCATAGTCCCGGGTGTGAACGAAGCGGGCACGGTTGGGTCCGGCACATGGGGCTAGAACGATGGTTTCCCGGGCCATCCGGGGGGCACGTGCGCACTTGGGACGAGCCTCACCAATGAGGACCGCGCGGTCCGCTCTCGTTCGCACGGAACCCGTGGAGTTGGTGGAGGGGAGTCAGTGACTGGCATCGGCAGAGGGGCCGGTCCAGGGCAATTGGACCATGGGTTCAACGACTCCCCGGGCTCGAGCCGACCCTGCCTCGTTCTCGAGGGGAATGGCCCGATAGAGAGGGTATTTCTCGAATGGGACCATAATGGGCTTATATACAGGGACTTGATAGCTGCGTATCCCATGCACGCGAAGCGCTGGATTACTTGGACCGCAATCGCCGTTGTAATCGTAATGGTCGCCTCCTCGGTGGCGGTGGTAGGACTTTCCCCCGTCGGCAGGGCTGCCGCTACGGGATCCTCCTCAACCCCAGCCGTTTCAGCGGCCCCCCTGACGGAGTCGAGCCCGGTTTCGTCGTCCGTTTCCGCGGTAGCTACCCTCACCTCCCCGTCGGTGCCAGCTAATGTCCAGTACTCGGGAGCCGTGCCTACCAAGATCCCCCTGCAGATCGACACCGCCCGCGCGAACGCGGTCTCGCAAGACGAGGCCAACTTCCTCGCCGCAGGAGGGAGTGCAAGCGACTTCTTCCCACCCAACCTCCACCAGGCCCCCGGGACCCCGAGCCAGACGGGCGGCCACGTTCTCCCACTGTATTCGTACGCCCCGGCCCCCATGGGGGTCGGTGATTTCGGTCTTCGCAACGTTTCCGGGACGATCACCCCGTACATCCTGCGCACCACGAGCGTGGCCGGGACCTTCAGCACCGGCGACGTCTGGGGGACGCAGACGACGAATTTCGAATTCGGGACCCTGCAAGCGTTCGGGATGCAACTCAACACCGTGATGGTGAACACGACCCTCTTCGGCCAGGGCGGCTACTACATGTGGCTGCAGAATGTTCCGGGCTACAACCCCACGACGGGCGCGCTCTCGATCGAGAACAACATCTGGAACTTCTCCAACAACCCCGCCGCGACATTCCCCAACACGAACGCCATCCTGCACGGCAGCGGGCGCATCAGCGGTGGGGTGTACGCGGCGAGCGGCGGGACGATCGCGACCGTCCACTATCCGTTCTCCCTGGCCGTGTACCTGAACACCACGGTCGGAAGCTACCTCGGCAGCCTGCCGGTCAACGAGGTGTACTTCAACTACTCGGTTTGGGCCGGGAACGGGTCCCTGATCCGGTCGGGCTCGTACGACAACGTTTACTTCAACTCCATCGCGCGGGCCGGCTACCCCCAGCGCGCGGTTCCCTTCGGCTCCGCGACCATCCAGGCGAACGGGCTACAGTACAGCCCTCTCGGGTTGACGGACGACATCGAGTGGGACTGGGCCATCGGCTCCAGCAGCGGCGCCAACGCCAACACGGTGTATGCCAACGCCACCCTCGGCCTGATCTATCTTAACTCGACCACCCACAAGTGGGGGGCCGACCCCTCCGCGTGGGACTTTGGGGCGGAGACGGGAGAGACCACCATGGGGTCGTACGGGACCTGGTCGACCTCTGCGAGCGGCCAGCCGGTCGAGCAGCTGCGCACAGGACCCTCGATCTTGACGGGCCTGTGGAACGCGTCCGCTGGGCCGGGCTCTTTTGCCCTCAACTACAAGAACGTCGCACCAGGTAACGCGTGGATCTTCATCGCCCCCGGCCCGAACGTCGGGAACCAGTCCTACTTCAACTGGGCCCCCACGTTCGGCTGGTTCACCCCCCGCGGCCGCATCGGGCCCAACATCTGGCTCCAGCCCGGACTCTACACGGTCGAGGTAATGTTGAGCGGATACTCCATGATCCGTCAGACGGTGGATCTCACGATCCAGGGCCAGTCGCTCTCCCTCAACCTCGTCAAGAATCCGTCGAGCGGTGTGTTCACTCCCGATTACGCGTTTTCGAACCAGGATCTGGCGAACCTCTCTACGTCGGGAGCCGGCACGGCCTCGAACCCCTACATCCTGTTCGGGGCCCAAGGAGCCACGCAGTCCATCCAGCCCGCGTTCGGGCAGGTCAATGACTATTTCTTCTCGATATGGCAGGGGATCTACGTCAACGCGACCACGGCCTACGCAAAGTGGGCGCCGGTGCCCTCGCTGTTGATGAACTTCCCGGCGTGGACGGTCTCGTGCTGCATCACCGGCCGGTTCGTTATCCCGCTCTACAACCACTACCAGGTCTATCTGTACCACACCCAGAACCTGTCGCTCGTCGGTGGAACGATCGGGGGATGGCTCGAGAACACGGAGCAGAGCGCGAACTACTGGCTCTACGTCAACACCGGCAAGAACAACCTCATCGCCGGCGTGTTCTTCAACGTCTCGAGTGAGGGTGCGGACTTCCTCGGTGCGGGCGCCGCTCAGAACAATACGATCTGGGGGAACACCTTCTCGCCGTACTCCTATCAGTCGCTGTACTCCAACGTCGGCGCCCCCTCAACGGGGCTGACGCTCGCCGAGAGCGGCGACCTGGTATTCAACAACGCGTTCCTGACCAATACCTCCGCCGCCGCGTCGTCCTCGAGCCACAACACGTGGAACGTCCCGCTCCAGCCCTCGAGCGTGGTCTCCAAGGTCGCCAACGGGGTTCCTCTGTCCGGCAGCATCATCGGCACGGCCTACCAGGGCGGGAACTACTGGGTCGACTACGGCCGCCCGACGAACCCGTACGGGGTCCTCCCCTACGTGGAGCGGCGCTCCAGCCCCACGGGAACCGCCTCGATCGCGACGGGTGGCGACTATGTGCCGCTCTCCCTCTACGGGACGCCCCAGTCAACGACCAACCCGGCGTACACCGCTCCTCAGTACACGGGACTGTTCAAGGTGACGTTCTCCGAGAGCGGCTTGACGCCCAGCTCAACGTTCCGGATGTTCGCGATCCACGTGCCCGTCAACTATCCGCTCAATGGCACCACGTTCTACGCTCCCAGCGTGTCGAACAGCTCGGTGCAGACGTCCGTTACTACCAGCGCACTGTGGCTACCGAACGGAACCTACGCGTTCCTGGCGGGAGCGGTAACTGGGTTCGCCATCGTTCCGGCCACGGCCGCTTCCGGATCGGTCCATGTGGCCGGTGCCGCAGTCACCGGACCGACGATCCCGTACCGCGCGCTCGTGACGCTGACCCTCCAGGAGACCGGTCTTCCCACCGGCTGGACGTGGACCGTCGTTCTGAACAGCACCTACGTCAACACCTCCGGCTCGAACACCGTCGGGGTCAAGACCACCGTGGTGTTCTCGGTGGCGTCCGGTCTTGCCTACTACTGGACGGTCGCTGCGACGAGCTATGTCGCGACACCTTCCTCGGGGGTTGCTACGATCACCACGGCTACAACGGTCACCATCGCGTTCAGCGCGGTGGGGGCACGCTACTACCTCAACGTGACCGAGAGCGGCCTCGCGCTCGGAGCGACCTGGACCCTGGTGCTCAATAGCACCGGTTTGAACCTCGCGCAGTCCACCTCGGGTGCGATCAACTCGTTCAGCGGGGTCACGGCCGGTACCTACTTCTGGTCGGCCCAAGCTACGGGCTACACCGCGATCCCGGCGTCCGGGATGGTGGTCGTGAGCGGGAACGCCGTGGCCGGCGTAGCGTTCCGAGCGAACCCGGTGGTCTCGACATACACGCTGAGCTTCCAGCAGCGCGGTTACGCGCCCAGCGCCTCATGGACCGTCACCGTGAACGGAGCATCCGTGGCCACGGTCGGCACCTACGACAACTTCACCGAGACGAACGGGAGCTACACGTTCACGATCACGGCTGCGGGTGGATGGACGATCTCACCCTCCTCGGGCGTCGTAACGGTGGCGGGTGCAGCGGTCACGGTGGGCGTCGTCTTCTCGATGGCCTCCTACACGTTGACGTTCACCCAGACGGGCATCTCGGGTGGCGCGATCTGGGGCGTCACCGTGAACGGGGCCTCGCAGATTTCGACCGGCACGTCGATCTCCTACGCGGTGGGCAACGGGACGTACACCTACGTCGTGAACCCGCCTTCGGGATTCGCCGCGACCCCATCGGCGGGCGTGGTAACCGTCTCGGGAGCGAGTCCGACGCCGGTCGCGATCACGTTCGCCTCCGCGGCGTACACGTTGACGTTCCAGGCATCGGGCCTGAACGTGGGCCTGACGTTCAACATCACCCTCAACGGCGTGACCAAGACCTCGGTCTCGGGCAGTGTAGCGTTCCCGGTGACGAACGGAACGTTCACCTACGTCGTCGCGGCTCCCCACCCGTGGACGCCATCCCCGAGCGCGGGCAACGTTGTGATCAACGGTGCGAGCGTCATCGTGACGATCGCGTTCTCTTCCCCGGCCACGTACGCGGTGACGTTTAGCGAGTCGACACTCCCCGCGCAAGCCGTGTGGGCGATCTCATTGAACGGGCAGACGAAGGCCACGAACACGACGAGCATCGTGTTCCTGGTGATCAACGGTTCGTACACCTTCTCCGTGGTGCCGCTGGCCGGCTACTCAGCGACCCCCGCGAGCGGGACGCTGGCGATCGCGGGCGCGGCGGTGTCGCAGCCCATCGTGTTCAGCCCGCCGGTGACGTACTCGCTCGTCTTCCATGAGACGGGTCTCGCTCCGGGAACTCACTGGAACGTGACGATCGGTGGGGTCACGAGGGCGTCGACCACCACGGTGATCTCGTTCGCTCTCGCGAACGGGACGTACTCGTTCACGATCGGTGCGATCTCGGGTTGGAGCGCCTCCCCGTCCTCGGGCCGCGTCACGGTCCAGGGTGGAGCGGTGACCGTGACGGTGTCGTTCAGCCCCAACCTCACGAAGACCGAGCCGGCCCTACCACTCCTCTCACCTTCGGCCCGCCTCGAGTGGGCGTTGCCGCTACGGGTGTAGGCCCGGCAACCAACCCAACGGGGGTGCCGGCTCGGGCCGGCACCTAACCCTTTTCTCGCTTTTCCCACTCGACAGGACCGCGCGGTGGATGCTTCGGGCCCACTGTGAGCCGGTACCGAGGCCAGGATTGATATCACCGCGCTCCGCTCCCTACGATCGAGTGCGTGGGCCGGTCCCGTTCTAGCGGAGGGGGGAGTTCGATCAACATGAGGGGCCGGACGTGGGGTAGCACCGGGGCGCTCCTCCTTGCGGTAGGTATCGCAATGGGTATCACGGTCGGCGCGGTCCACGTGGGGGGTACACCCCTCGCCGGCGAGATCCCGTCCGCATCGCCATCCATCCCCACTCTCGCCTACCTCCAGTCAGGTCCGCGAAGCATGGTTCCGCTTGTGGACGAGGTCCCTGGGTCCTCGTCGCCGGGCACCCCGTACGGGGGGGAAGTCTCTGTGTACCTCACGCTGACCCTTCAGAACCAAAGCCGACTGGATACCCTGCTGGCCCAGCTCTCCGACCCGTCCAGCCCTGCCTACCACCAGTATCTCTCGGCCAGCGAGTTCACGACGGAATTCTCACCCTCCCTGTCCGTGTACCGGCTGGCGACCGAGTATCTCGGGGCCGCCCCTGGGATCCAGATGACGACGTATCCCGATCGGATCGGGGTCCTCCTGCGGGGCGCCGGCAGCGCGATCGGTCCTCTATTCGGGGTCTCCTTCTCCGAACACTCGGTAGGCGAGCTAGGTGCCTACTACGCCCCGCTCGGGACCCCGACCCTCCCGACGTACATCGCCCAGCATATCGTGTCGGTCGAAGGGCTCTCGGACTACGGCGCGGCCCATTCGGATATCGTCCGATCGATCGCCGAAGGGCCCATGCCGACCCCCAGCGCTCGGGCGGCCGGGTACCCCGTCCCTACCACGTGCAGTGGGACGTCCGAGCAGTGCCTCTGGGGCTCCGACCTACAGGTCGCCTACGATGAGCAGTCGCTGCTCTCGATCACCTACCCGTCGCACGAGGTCGTGGCCACGATCCTGTGGGCGGGAGAGGACTCCCAGGGGGCGCTGGTCGGCCCGTACGTGCCGGCCGACATCTACGATTACTTCAACCTCACCATTCCGAGTGGGCAGCTCCCGTCAACCATCTACCCCGTGCCGTTCGATGGCGCTCCCCTCCCGGGGGTCTCCGCGAGCAACGACGCGTCGGGAGCCGTGGGGGAGAACACCCTGGATCTGGAGATGGTCGGGAGCACGGCGCCGGGAGCCACGATCTACAACGTCTACGGCACCAGCGCCGCGTCCGACGAGACCGATGCAGCGCTCGAGTTCGTGCTCAGTCCGACCGGCTACCCCGGATTGCGCAACGTCAGCGTGATCTCCAACTCGTGGGGGTCGGTCGATGCCAACGATTCAACGTGGGTCCCCCTGCTCGAGGAAGCGCAGGCGCGCGGGGTCACCGTGCTCGCGGCCGCGGGGGACTCCGCGAACGACCCGTACAGCAGCTACTACCTCGGGACGCCCACAGAATTTCCCTCGGTGATGGCGTACAACACGTTCGGTGTGACCGCGGTCGGGGGCACCGCGCTGACCGTGAACGCCGACCCCTCCTCCGCCGACTACCTATCCATCGAGTCGCAGAGCGTCTGGTACCAGCCGTCCGCGACGCCCTCGCTTGCCGTCGGTAGCTCCGGCGGCGTGAGCGCGTTCTTCGCGGAGCCGTCGTGGCAGAAGCAGACGGAGGCGCACGACGTGATCCTGGCCACCGGGATGGAGGGACGCGGCGTTCCCGACATCGCGGCGGTAGCCCAAAACGTTCTCGTCCTCATGACCGGCACGGGCGGCCAGGGGATGTACCGCGACTTCGGGACCTCGGTCTCGACCCCGGTCGTCGCCGGGCTCATCGCCGAGTCCGACGCGGTGCTCGCCCGGTACCACCAACCGAACCTCGGGTTCCTCAACCCCTCGATCTACAACTGGGCGAACCAGATGCTGCAGTCGCCTCCTTCGGGAGCGACGAACGGCTCCGTTGTCTACGGGAACTACGACTCCTCGCTTCCCATGCTTCCGTTCTACGACGTGACCGAGGGGTCCAACTACCAGTACCCGGCCTTACCCGGCTACGATCTCGTGACCGGGTGGGGTTCGATCGACGCGTACAACTATACCGCCTACTCCCTCTCGTACGACTACGCGGGCTCCTCCTTTGCGCTCGATGGCGTGCGCGATGTCGTCCATCTGGGCGGTCTCGCTGTGACCTCCATCTTCCCCAATTCCACGGTGAACGTGCGCTCCAACGCCTCCGTGCAGCAGGGCATGTTCCTTGCGAACAGCCTGGGCGCCCCCATCTACTGGGTCCAGAATGCGATCTACATCCACGGAAGCCCGGCGACCGGCTGGCAGGTGAACTATACCGGGTCGATCTACTATCCGTTCTACGGTCAGTACCCTGATCAGACGGTCTGGGAGTACAGCGTTCCGACCGGGACGAGCATGACGCTCCCGGTCAACTGGACCATCACGACCTCGCTCGACCGCCGGTACGGCGCTGCTACCGAGGTCGAGTTCCAGGTGAACAACCATTCGATCGCTCTACCGGTTCCCGGAGCGTCCTTCATCATCGGTGGATCCGGCTATCGGTACTTCTGGCAGGGAGCGGAGTACTCGGATGGGCCGTTCCCGGACACGCCGGTCCCGAGCGGTCTCGCGCCGCAGTTCGGACTGCTGGGAGGACCGGTGGGAAGCGCGGGCGACTTCGGCGCCCCCACGTTCGGGAACGTCACCCCCAGCTACCGGGTCACCGGTGGATCGGCCTACGTGGCGCCGGTAGGGGACGGGGTCGTCAACACGACGATCTCCCAGGCGCCCGAGACGTCGGAGAACCTCGCGTGGGCCCGCGACGGCGCCCGCTGGGACGTTCGGATCTCCGGCGGGAACCTCGATCAAGGGTTCTTCGTCTACTCGACCGCCGACGCCGGCAACCCGATCGACTTCCGATCCGCCACGTACGCGGTCGCCTTCAGCGAGACCGGTCTCGGGACGGGGGAGGTCTGGTCGGTGACCCTGGGAGGGATCACCCAGAGCTCCTCGACATCGGTCATCACGTTCGAAGTGATCAACGGCACGTACCCGTATTCGATCCCGTCGGTCGATGGAGCGAACCCCTCGCCCGGCTCGGGAACCGTGTTCATCGTCGGCGCGTCCTCCAACGTCACGGTCTCCTTCTCGACCTCCTGCACCGGGCTCAACTGTGGCTTCGCGGCGATCGCGACCGGATGGGTGATCTACACGATCCTCGCGATCGTTGCGGTCGTGGTCATCGTGCTCATCGCGCTGATCGCGGTCCGACGCCCACGTCAACCGACCTCGCTGCCCGCGTCGGCGGGCGCCGGGGTCGAGCCGATGGTGCCTCCCTACAATCCGCGTTAGGCCGCCGGCCCTGCCGCGCCGGGAAGTGGACTGGTCGGGATTTGAACCCGAGGCCTCCGGTTTGCAAAACCGGCGATCTTCCGAGCTGATCTACCAGCCCTCACGCGCCAGGGGCGCACCGGATTCATATCCTTTGGTCTGGAGGGCTGCGGAGGCGAGGATAAGGAAATCTACTCTCGATGCACGGAGGCGAACGTGCGGCTCAGCGCGTTCTCGATCGTGGACGGGTTCTCCCCGTTCCAGCGCGAGGGCCGGGACCGCCACCAGGAGGTCATCGCGCTCGCCGAGGCGGCCGAAGCGAGCGGGTTCCACGCGCTGTGGGTCGCCGAGCACCACTTCCAGACCGGAGGGGTCTGTCCCGCCCCGCCGATCCTCCTGGCGGCCTGCGGGGCTCGGACGAGCCGCTTGCGCCTCGGAGCGATGGTCAGCGTGCTGCCGTTCCACGAGCCGGTCGCGCTCGCCGAGGAGTACGCCCTCCTCGATCGGCTCGTCGGGGGGCGGCTCAACCTCGGCGTGGGGAGCGGGTACCTCGCCCTCGAGCTCGAGGGCTTCGGGGTCGACCCGGCCGGGAAGCGCGCGCGCTTCGACCGCTCGCTCGACACGATGCTGCGGGCGTTCGCCGGAGAGGAGGTCACGGTGGACCGTCCTGGGTCGCGCCCGGTGCGGCTCAACGTGCGGCCGGTGCAGACCCCCCATCCGCCGATCTGGATCGCGGTCCAGCGTCGTGAAGCGCTGCCGTTCGTGGCGCAGCGGGACGTTTCGGTGGCGTTGATCCCGTATGCGACCGTCGGAGGGATCGAGGAGCTCGCGGCGGAGATCCGGGAGTTCCGGGCGCACCGGCCCCCGGGGAGCCGGGCCGAGGTCGCCGTCGGGATCCACATCTACGCGGGCGATCGACCCGACCTCGCCCGCGCCGCGCTCCAGCGCTACTTGGACAGCCGGCTCGCGACGCACAGCACGTTCTACACGGAGAAGGTCCACCGGGATCCGGACCACGCCACCGCAACCGCGATCGAGCGCAGCGGCTTCGCGCTGTTCGGCAGCGCCCGGGAGGTGACGGAGCGCCTCGAACGGTTCCGGCAGATCGGGGTCGACGAGGTCCTCGGTATCTTCGACTTCGGGGGCTTGGGGTGGGACGAGGTCCACGGCTCCGTGCGGGCGCTCGGGGCTGCGTGGCCGGCGTCCGGTGGTCCGTAGGCTCCGTCCCTCGCTCCGGCGGTCCTATGTAGCGCCGAGACTCTCTCGGCGCGTGAAGGCGAGATTGCGGCCCGGACCGAAACCGAAGCACCTGTACGTTCGGGTCGTTCGGGCCGGCATCGGCTCGGACGTCGAGTTCCCCACGCCCCGGATCGTTCGGCCGTTCCTAGAACACCTGGAGGACGTCGGTCGCCTGGTCGCGCACGGCCACCTCACGGCGCCCGACGGAGATCTCCTGGTCTACCGCGCGCGCGACGTGGGAGAGGCACGCCGCGTGCTCCGCACCGACCCGTTCGCGGAGATCCCTCTGACGTCCTACGAGATCCTGGAGTGGTCCCCGTTGGAGCGGGGAAGCGGGGTCAACCTGGACCCGCCCCCGCCTCGGGGGTCCGGTCGGCTCACCTCCCTGCAGCGGGTCGCGGTCGTCGTTCGGGACCAGAAGGAGGCGACGCGGTGGTACCAGGAGATCCTCGGGCTGACGGTTCGATCCCAGGACCTGGCTACGGACTACGTCGAGCTGTCGCTGGGGCTGGGCACGAGCGCGATCTCGCTGATCGCTCCCCGAGCCGACTGGGGCGAGCCGTACTACTCCGAGGCGCGGGGCCGCATCGGCGCGGCGACGGGGATCGTCTTCCAAACCGATAGCGTGGAAGCCCTCGAGTTGCGGCTGCGCCACGCCCACGCCACCGTTACCCAGTCGGTCCGTGAAGAGCCATGGGGCGGGAGCACGGTACGGTTCGCGGACCCGGACGGCAACGAGTTCCTCGCGTTTGAAAGCCCGTTCCCGAGGTTGCGAGCTCCGGCGCGCCCGGCCCGCCGCCCGTAGCGCCCGATCCCACCGGCTCGGGGGTGGCTGCCGGGGGAACGGCCTTTATCTTGCGGGGCCTGCCCGGAGCCGGAGATATCCGATGGTCGAGATACTGCCCGGAGTCCACCTGGTGGACGGCGTCGACCCCTCCCCCGACTTCACTACCCACGTCTACCTTCTCAAGGATCG